>CAYPLG010000017.1:0-28524 GCA_964411535.1 uncultured Oscillospiraceae bacterium | reverse complement strand
GCATTTTCCGGCCATTTTTCTTGCTTTTTTTGAACTTGGCGGCCGCAGTTTTCGTCTGCCGCATGCAAGGACAGCATTCGTGCAGAATATTCAAAAATTTGCAACCAAATCTTTCTATGCACGGTGTAATATATAGATGCATCCATTATAAAGGAGGAGATCGTATGAAACGCAAGATTGCTCTGCTTCTGGCCCTGGCCCTGCTGGCGTTTACGGCTGCCTGTGCGGCAAAGAGCAGCGAAAGCTATGACGCTGCGCCCGCGGCGGAGGCCCCGGCGCAGATGGCCAACCAGGAATTCTATGCTTACGATTCGGCGGAGTATGCCGCAGTGGCGGAATCCGCCGAAAGCAGCGCGTCCACGGGCAGCGCCGCCATGGCCAAGCCTTCGGCCGAGAAGGGCGGCGGAGGCGCCGATACGGATACGCGCAAGATCATCTACAACGCCAATATGCAAATGACGGCGGACGATCCAGCGGCAGCGCAGGCCGCGATTATCGAGCGCGCGCAGGCGCTTGGCGGGTATCTTGCGGAAAGCTACGCCACCAATGACGACCTTGGCGCGCGGCATACCAGCGCGACGATCAAGGTGCCGGCGGAGCGGCTGAACGAGCTGGTCACCGCCGCAAAGGCGCTTGGCAGGGTAGACGATTACCAGCTGTCGAGCGACGACATTACGATGCAGTATTATGACATTGCCGCGCGGCTGAAAAGCGCGGAGGCGGAGGAGGCGCAGCTGGTATCCATCCTTGCCGAGTGCCACACCGTGGAGGATATCCTCGCCGTTCGCGAAAGTCTTGCCGAGGTACGCAGCGATATCGAAAGCTACCAGGGACAGATGAACCTTTGGGACAACCTGACAAGCTATGCGACGCTTACGCTGTTTATTACCCGTACGCCGCAGCCGGAGGTGGCGCGCGAAAAGGAGCTTTTGACCATATGGAAAGCCTCCGACGTATGGAACCGCATGTCGCGCGGGTTCATCAACAGCGCGCGCTTTATTGTGAATGCCATCGGCGCCATCGGCATTTTCCTCGCCGTTGCGATCATTCCGGCTGCCGTGCTGTTCCTTTGCATCGGGCTGCCGATCATTGTGTCAAGGCGGCGCAAGCGTGCGCGCGCGTTGGCAAACGGGGAGCCGCTGCCGCAGACCGCGCGGGAGAAGCGACGGGAGAAAAAGCAGAGCAGGCGCGCGGCAAAGCATACGGAAGAGAAACCGGCGGAGTCTTCCGCAAAGTCTGACGAACCGAAGGCGTAATTGCCAAAGCTCTGCCGATACGGTTGCAATATATTCCCAGAGGGACTATACTGTTGTCACAATTGATACGGGAGGTAATGATTATGAACGCACCGAAAAAATTGACCTGGTTTATCGCGCTGGTGTTGGCCGTTGTCGGCGTACTTGCCCATCTCGGCATCATCCCCGTGGCCTTCATCAAGAACAACGACTTCTGGTTTGTCGTAGCCGGTTATGCCCTGCTGCTGCTTGGCACGATCTTCAAGGGGTTGTAAGGTAAAAACGCACAATGTAAGCGCGGGGCGCGTTCCGTTACGGACGCGCCCCGCGTTGTTTTGGCGTTGCAATATGCAAATATGGCAATGCGGCTACTTGGCGAAGCCGTTGAACCATGCGCGCTCTGCAAACGGCAGCTTTTCCGCGCGCTTGCCTTCCTCGGCGGGTACGCCTACGGGCAGGTAGGCGACAAGCTGGTATTCCTCCGGCACGCCGAGCGCTTCCGCCATTTTCCGGCCGATTTTGTTTTCCTCCAGCGTAACGTATCCTTCCACCCAGCAGCTTGCATAACCGAGCGCGGTGGCGGCAAGCAGCATGTTTTCGATTGCGGCGGCGTAATCCTGCACATGATAGTGCCGCCCCAGAAAGCCGGGGATGTCGCGTGTCAGCACGCAGATTGCGGCGGGCGCGGAGGCAAAGCTCTTGCGCTCAAACAGCGTGCCACATGCAGTAAGAAGCGCCGGGTCGTCGAGCGCAATAAAGCTTGCCGTCTGCTTGTTGCAGCCGGACGGCGCGGCGACGCCCGCCTCCAGAATCTTAACAAGGTCCGCGCGTGGAACGGGCGTTGGCCGGTACATCCCGCGATAGCTGTAGCGGTTCAGAATTGCGTCAAAAAGCTCCATGTTGGTTTTCCTCCTTCAAAATGCGTTTGTCGCGGCGGCTGACGGCTTAGCCGAAGAGCAGGCCCACGCCGACGCCGAGTATTGAACCGATGATCACTTGCAACATTGTATGCCCGACAAGCTCTTTAAGCTCGATATTGGGCAGATCCACCTTCATGGCGGATTCCAGAAAATCCACAATTGCGCCGATGGTAATGGCCTGTTTCCCCGTTTCAAACCGCACGCCCCGCGCGTCATAGAGTACGACCAGCGCAAGAACGCAGGCTAAGGCAAACTCCGTGGAGCCTGCGCCGCATTGCCGTGCGATGGACGTCGTCAGCGCGCAGACGGTCGCGGCGTGGGAGCTTGGCATACCGCCGCTGCCCACCATACGCTCCAGACGAAAATCCCGGTTGATGACGGCGTACAGCACGGCTTTGATCACCTGTGCGATAAACCATCCGATGAGCGCCGCAACAAGCGGCTTGTTGGTAAACATCTGTTCAAAAAAGCGCATCGGGTTATCTTTCAATTTCCGCAATTACGCTGCAATTCGGCAGCAGCGTTTCCAGAAACAGAATATCCTCCTTTGTATATTTCCCCGTAATGGAAAGCGTAGTCAGCGACGGCAGCGGCGGCATCGTGGAGAGGGCAAGCGCGTCGTTTTCCAGCAGTACGAGCGTGCGCAGCGACTCGCTGTCGGCCAGCGGCGAAAGATCGGTTACGCGCGTGTTTCTTAGCGTCAGCGTCTCCATGCTGGGCAGAAGCGAGAGCTCTCGAATATCCGTTACGTCGTTTCCCTTCAGCTCGATAAACAGGATCAATTCCAGCTCGGCGGGGGTAAACGCGGACTTTTTACTCTCATGCAGCGTTCGCCGGATGTTGCTTACGATGGATCGGTTATGAAACTGTACCACCGCGCTTTCCTCCGGCGTTGGCGTTGGGGCAAGCGGGTCGGTGAAGGTAAACGTATACCATACGGCGCTTTCCAGGGTGGGCTCATCGATGCGGAACGGGCTGCCGGGTTCGATTACAAACGTGTCGTCCGGCTCCGGCGCGTCCTCCTCGTTATGCGGCAGCATCGGACGGGACGTATGCACTGTCACAGCCTGCTGCGGAAGAAACGTAAGGGAAAACGTCAGCGACCAACTGCCGGACATGTTTTTTACCGTATAGCTTTCGCCGTTCATGACGGTTTCGGTAAAGACCGATTCCGTCTGCCGCCCGCTCCAGCTGTTGTAAATGGTTTGCACAACTGTAAGCGTAAGCGCGGGTTCAGGCGTCGCGCTTGGCGTGGGCGAGGACGGATTCGGCACGCCCGCTTTTGACGGTACCGCGCACGCGCAAATCAGCGTTACCGCGCAGACAAGCATGAGCAGCCGTAAAACGCGCTGCGTCCCGACGGGCCGCCGTTTAATCCTTGATGGAATCCGCATATTGGTCGAATACAATTCCTTTCTCGTAGTCGCGCACATAGGTTTCCAGCTTCACGCCCTCAATGGTCAGCATAAAGACCTCCGCGTCATAGCGGGTGATAAATGTGTTGGCAAGGCATTGCAGCGTGCGTTCCTCCTGCTGCCGTTGCATTTGCTCCAGCGCGCGCAAAAACGCGTCCGAAACGTCCAGCCGCGCAACCACGCGCGGAACGCGCACCTTATTCTTGATTTTGATAAAGCTGTCGCCGACCGTGAAATATAGGTTGCGCCCGTAGTCTACATCCGGCAGCGCTTCACACCGAACAAGCGCGTCAAGAATCCCAACGGGGGAGTCCTCGGCCATCGTGCTTTCCACGGCGCGTATATGTTCGCCGTCTGCATCCGGCAGGTACAGCGTAACCGGCACGGGCGCGGGCGAAGGGCTTGGCGAAGGCGACGGCGTGTCGGCGGGGGCGGCAGTTGGCGAGGCGGTTTCCGCGGGCGCAGGCGAAGCGGGCGCAAGAACCGGCGTATCCGGCGCGGCGCACCCGCAGGCGGTAATCAGTACGAAAAGAAAGAGAATGCGCACTCCTCGCAAAGCAGGCTCCCCCAATCAGATGACGCCGAGCGGAACGAGAACGACAAGCAGTAAGACGTTGATGCTCGCCAGCGTGATAATCCATTTCTTCTGCGTCTGGGGCTTCTTGTCGTAAATAAGGAAAGCGGCCAGGAAGAAGGGGATATACGTTGTAAGGAATACGGGGATTGCGCCCCACCATTTGTATACCCAGATGAACGCGGGCGTCCATGCAAGGAAGATTTCCACAATGGAGAAAAACGCCGCCGTTCCGATTGCAAACGCGATGCGGTTGTTGACGCCGAGAATCTTCATATTCTTGTCCTGCGGCAGCAGGCGGCTTAAAAAGCCTGCGACGGCGAACATCATGGAAAGCTCCCAGCTTACCCCGATCAACAGAATGAACGAAGTGCTATCGGGCGATACCGTCCACAGCGCATAACCGGTTATGCTGCAAATGATAGCGTTTACAATCTCGTACAGCCAATGCACGCTGTACAGCATCAGTGCGGAGGCGATCACGCGGTATTCCTTGCGCTTGATGGCGTCCACGTACATCATGACGACAAAGGCGAACAACGCGATGAACGACCAGTTAAAGTTGCTTGGATCGCGAACGGCCGCGATGGCGGCGTCCGCAAGCGGTTTCAGCGACGGATCTCCGAACAGCATATCCATTCCCTCCTGTAAATCCCTATATGGATATTCTAATTGCGTGCGCGCCCGCTGTCAAACGAAACAGAAAAAGGCTGCACGGTTTGTTCCGCGCAGCCTGCTGCCATATGTTCGGTTTAGTCCAGCACGGTTCCGTCCGGGCGGACGTAGACCGTCTGCGTTGTGGTGCCGCTCTTGATTTCAACGGCGTATACCTGCTCATTGTTGCGCGTGGCGTGCTTGATGCTTTGCACGGTCGCGTTTTCATACTTGGACTTAATAGCGCTTTCTATCTGCGGGACGTCGCCTTTCTGTACCTCGGTGCCTTCGCTGAAGTTGGCGATACTCGAACTGCTGCCGCCGGCACTGCCGGCAGTACCGCTGCCGCCGCTGCCACCGCTGCCGGTGCCGCCGCCGCTGCCGGTGCTTGTCCCGGTGCCGCTGCCGGTACTTGTGCCGCCTGCGGCGCCCTCTGTACCGGTGGAAGCGTCAGGGGATGTAGCGTCGCCGGGAAGCATATCGGCTTCGGGCGATGGCTCGATAACCTCAACGGTCGGGGCCGTGGTGGGGTTCATCGTCGGCGTCGGGGTCGGCGTGGCGGTTCCGCTGCAACCGCAGCCGTATGCCAGCGCCATGACCGCAAGAATCACGACGAATACACTGATTTTTTTCAACATGGAAATGCTCCTCCTTTACGGCTGCCGCATGGTTCCGGCGCCGATATTGTGAGGATAGTATGTGCGTGTTTGCCGGGTTTATACGGGCAGCGGGTCCCAGACGAGACCGGGCTTTGCGTTCTTTTTTGCGGTGAGCAGGATACGCGCCGGGACGCGTTTTCCGTTGACGGAGGCGATGCGGATGCGCTTGGGCATCAGCCGGTGCGCGGTAAGCGCGGACAGGAGGCTCGCAAGCTGCGCAGCCGGGTAAACGACGAATAGCTGTCCGCCGTTTTGCAGTAGTAGGAACGCGGCGGAAAGAAACGCATCCAGCACGTCCGCGTTGCCGTGCCGCGCCATGGCGCGGGAAGCGTTTTCGCCGGGGTCGCCCGTGTCAAAATACGGCGGGTTCATGACGGCGGCGGTAAACGCGCCATAGCCAAGCTGCGCCGGTGCGTCCAGCACGTCCATGCAGAAAAAATCAATTGCCTGGCCGTTTTCTGCTGCGGAACGGCGCGCAAGGGCGCATTGCGCCGACTGTACCTCCACCCCTGTAAAGCGCGCGCCCGTCTTGGCCGCGGCAAGGATGCTGACGACGCCGTTGCCTGCGCCAAGCTCGACGACGTTATCCGCCGGGGAGGCGGATACGTAGTTGGCAAGAAGCACCGCGTCCTCGCTGAAGCAGTCGAGCGCCGTGTCCTGATAGAGAATCAGGCTGTTGTATTCGAGGTCGTCGCGGCGGATCATTGGATTTCCTCCGCAAGATTAAATACGGGCAGGCCGCAAGTTATCGCGTAGTTGACGGTAAAGAGCGTTCCGCCGGACGCGCGGCGCAGATAAGCAATGCAGCAGTCGGAATGATCGACAAGGTACCGGTTGCGCGCGTGCATGCTGAAAACGGAGTTGTCGTTATCGCTGGCGTAATGGATATCGGAAGCGAGTTCCAGTATGCGCGCATATCGCATGCGAAGCGGCGCCGGCCAGCCGTCAGCCTGCGTTTTACTGGGCAATGCGAGCGAGAGCGTTATTCCCGGCGCATACGTGCGGCTGCGAAGCACCGCTTCCGCGGCGATCATGTCGAAGCCGTCCGCGCCGCCGGTCAGGAAGCGTGCTACGCCAAGGCGGATTGCCTCCGCAACGCATAGCCCCAGGGTCGCTACCAACGCCTCCTTACAGGCCGGCGCCTGCGGAAGGTACCGTGCGCGATGGCCGGTAAAGCAGCAGGCTTTCTTATTCATAAAAGTATCCGGCAGCATCGGCTGTCCTCCCCTCCAGCGCAGAAAGCGCGGCTTCGCGCTCACCCGACGCAATTCGGTCAATTAAGCAGCGGATCTCCCGCATGGCGATTTCCATGCGCTCCGGCACGGATGATGTGCGAACCTGCGCAGGCGACCACGGCGCTGCCCACGGCTTATGGGAAAGATTTAGCAGGTCTTCCGTCTCCTTTTCCGGCCGTGGGGCGATGCAGTACCGCTGCAACTTCGGAAACGCGCGCAAGCGGGCGTACTTTCTGCCATCGGGGTCGTAAAGGAACGTGTTGAGCCGCAGCCATTTTTTCAGGGAACGGGCATAGACACCGCGTGTGGAAAGGGAAAACAGCCGGTCGAATACGTCGGCGTGCAGCGCGTCGATTTCATCCGCCGCATCCAGCTTATAAAACGTGGCGGGGGGAGCGAGAAGCGCGGGGATGTTCGCGCGCCGGACAAGCGGTATATCCATGGCGATCTCGGCGGGCGTATGCAGCTGGCCGGGAAAGCGCGCTTCTATATACGGGTGCACATGGCTGTCCAGCAGGACGTGGCACAAAAAGCCCATCGTGTAGGCGGTGCGGACGGGGCTTCCGTCGGAAAGCGAAAGCATGGCAGTAAGCAGCGCGCATAGATCAAGCGCATGCAGCCTGTCGGCAAGGTCGGACCGGGCGCGGCCGGGAAACGGCGGCGGGTAAGCGTCTCCGTAATAGGGGTCCGGCCCCATTGTTCCGAGAAAAAACGCATCCTTGTGAGCGAGAATCCCCACCTGATCAATATTTTTGCAATTTTTCAGCGCATAAAACCCAGTTAGCGCATGTGCATAATTAAAGGACATGCCTGTATTATACAGCATTCCGAATATACGCAACCGAAGATTTGATGGAAAAATTGTAAATCTTATATGAAGGTATAACACTTTGTATTTTTCGCGTGTTACAATAGTCTCGATAGCTCGTAAAGGTGGATGCATCATGAAAAAGTTGGTCAAGCGCAGACGCAGCTTTCGCGTAAATAACCCGCTCGCATTCGGTATTTTGTGTGCAATGATACTGATTTTTATAGCGGGCATTACGTATGCGCTCGCTTCCGGCGTTATTGCGCCGATTGTACGCAGCGTGCAGCTTGCCAACGCGACGCCCACACCCACCGCAACGGTCGCGCCGGCTACGCCTACGCCTACGCCGGCTCCGGACGAAGAGACCGCCGGCCCCGCCGACCCCGCCGCGGAGACTCCGGAACCGGGCGCATCGCCTACGCCGGACCCGGCGGCGCTGCCGCTTGCCGGGCATATTATCGGCGTGGACCCTGCACGCGGGTATTCGAGCAAGATCAAGGGTATATCCACGGAGATTTATGCTAACCGCCTGAACTACGCCGTGGCGACGCTTGTTAAGGAAAAGCTGGAGGCGGAGGGCGCGAAGGTCGTCATGGGCCTGGACGACGTTAAGCAGGATCGGGAGAGCAGCGAGCGCGCTTCCATTATGAATACCGGAGACGTAGAACTGGCCGTCCGTATCGAGTGCAACTATCTGGCCGACAGCGACACGCAGGGCGCGATTGTCTGGCTGCCGGACGGGCACGCCAAGCAGGCTGAATGCGATAAGCTCGGTTCCTACGTGCTGGAGTCGTATATTGACGCGACCAACCTGTCCATTGCAAAGTTCAACGGCGCGACGCTGCGCAAGAAGGCGGACGACACGTTCCTGATGAGCGTGAGCGCGCCGGTCTGCACGATTGTGACCGGTTATATCAGCAACGCTGAGGAGGACCGCAAGCTGAACACGGCGGCTTTCCAAAATAACATGGCGGACGGAATTGTTGCCGGTATCAAGAAGTATCTTGGCGTGATGCAGGAAAGCTAGACGGCTAAACACGGCCGGTTTGGACGGTATGCTTGCCTTCGACTGCGGTCGGAGGCTTTTTTTATATAAATATGTTATTATTTATAACATTCCCATGTGAAACGTACACATCGGAATGCGAAATTAATAACAATGTGTGTGTGGCGCTGTACAAGATATACAATTTGTCGTATATTATTTTGGTGAGAAAACGGTTGCGCCGTTCGGCACGTCTGTTTCGCGGCGCGAAAACCGTATGGATGACCAAAACATTGGACTAAGGCAGGTGGAAAACTTGAAGAACAGCTTTCGAGGCGGCGTCCATCCCCTCCATAACGTTGGCGAGGGAAAGCCGCTGACGGCGGAATGCGCGGTTCGGCGGATTGCGCCGCAGCAGGTGACGATTCCGCTGGGGATGCATCTTGGCGCGCCGAGCGCGCCGTGCGTGCAGGTTGGCGATACCGTTAAGATCGGGCAGGTAATTGCTACGCCGGTCGGCGGGCTCGGCATACCGGTACATGCAAGCGTGTCCGGCGAGGTGAAGTTTGTGGACAAACGGCAGCTTTTGCGCCCGGCGCCGGAGCTTTGCATCGGCATCCAAAGCGACATGCTTGACGACTGGGTGGAGCTTACCCCGCTTGGCGACGCGGAAACCGCGCCGGCGGAACGGATTATCGAGTGCGTAAAGAACGCGGGTATTTGCGGCATGGGTGGCGCGGCGTTCCCGACGCATATCAAAATGTCGATTCCGGAGGGCAAGAGCGCGGATACCATCGTGTTAAACGGTGCGGAATGCGAGCCGTACCTGACGGCGGATCATCGCGTTATGATAGAGACGCCGCAGCGCGTTGTGGACGGGTTACGGCTTATCATGCGTGCAACGCGCGTGGAACGCGGCGTGATCGCCATCGAGCAAAACAAGCCCGACGCGATTGCCGCCATCCAAAAGGCGGCGGAGGGCCGCGAGGGCGTTACCGTGCTTGCGCTAACGGTCAAGTACCCGCAGGGCAGCGAGAAGCAGCTGATTGAAACGGTCACCGGGCGGCAGGTGCCGCGCGGCAAGCTGCCGGTCGACGCGCACACGCTGGTGTTCAACGTCAGTACGGCCGCTGCAATCGCAGACGCGGTTACGAAAGGGCAGCCGCTCGTTTCCCGCGTTACGACGGTAACGGGATGCGTCGGAAAACCCGACAACGTACTGGTGCCGATCGGGACGGCCTATGAGGAAATCATTGCGTCGTGCGGCGGCCTTTCCGAAGCGGCGGCGGAGATTCTTGCGGGCGGCCCCATGACCGCGCCCTGCGCGTCCGATCTTTCCGCCGTGGTGACGAAGGCCAATAACGGCATTTTGATACTGGATTCCGAACAGGCAAGGCAAATGGAGGAGTCGCCCTGCATCCGCTGCGGGCGCTGCGTCGAAGCCTGCCCAATCGGGTTGTATCCGTATATCATCCGTGCCGATATTGATAAGCACGATCTGGAAAAAGCGAAACAGGACGGGATGCTCGATTGTGTTCTGTGCGGCGCATGCGCATATATTTGCCCGGCGCGGCGGCGGCTTACGGCAAGCTGCAAAGCCGCCAAGGAAGAGCTTGCCGCAAGGAGGAAGAAATAAGCGATGGATTCTATAAAGAAGCAATTTTCCGTTTCCTCCGCGCCGCATATTCACAGCAAGGACAGCACGGCCATCCTGATGCTGGATGTGATCACCGCGCTGATGCCCGCCGCGATTGCCGGCGTGTGGCTGTTTGGCTGGGACGCTGCGCGAACCATTATTATCAGCGTATTTGCCTGCGTACTGTTTGAGTATCTTTGGCAGAAGATTACGAAGGCGACCGTGCGCATCAACGACCTTTCGGCGGTTGTGACGGGCCTGATATTTGCGCTTTGCCTGCCGCCGACCGCGCCGTGGTGGATGATTGTCGTCGGCGACTTTGTCGCGATTATTATCGTCAAGCAGATGTTCGGCGGCATTGGCGACAACTTCATCAACCCGGCGATGACCGCGCGTGCCGTATTGCTGGCTTCCTGGCCGGCGTTTATGGCGGCGAACGCGTTTGTTACGCCGTTTGACGCGGTGTCGTCCGCAACGCCGCTTGCGGAAACCGGCACGTATACCGCGTCGATGATGGAACTTTTCCTTGGACGCATGCCGGGCAGTATTGGAGAGGTTTGCAAGCTTGCGATACTGATAGGCCTTGTCTACCTGCTGATTCGGAAGACGATCAGCTGGCATATCCCGGTGGTGATGATCGCATCGTTTATGCTCTTTATCTGGCTGTTCGGCAGTGACCCGGTGACGGCCGTGCTGACGGGCGGCGTGCTCTTCGGCGCGGTGTTTATGGCGACGGACTATGTGACGAGCCCCATGACGGTTACCGGCAAGATTCTCTATGCCGCGGGCGCGGGGCTGATTACCGCCCTGATTCGTACGTTCGGCAGCTATCCGGAGGGGACGACGTACGGCATTCTGCTAATGAACGTCGCATCGCCGCTGATTGACCGCGTGACAAGGCGCAAAATTTACGGGGAGGGAAAAGCGGATGCATGAGATATTAAAGCTCGGCGCGAAGCTTTTGGCAATCGCGGCGGTGGCCGGGCTGGCGCTTGGTTTTACCAACAGCGTGACGAAGGAACCCATTCGGGAGCAGGAGCTTGCCGCGCAGCAGGTTGCCCGCGAGGAGGTTCTTCCGCTTGCCGTATCGTTTGAAACGCGCGCATGCGGCGCGGTTGACGAAGCGTTCGTCGGCCTGGACGCCGGCGGCAAGATCGTCGGCGCAACCGGCAAGGCCGTTGTGACCGGCTTTGGCGGCCCGATTGAAATTACGGTCGGCGTGGACAACAACGGCGTGATCACCGGCGTGTCCGTCGGCGGCTCCGCTTTCAAGGAGACGGCCGGTCTTGGCGCAAAGACCAAGGATGCGGCCTTTACCGCGCAGTTTGCGGGCGAGGACGCGTCCGTCGCGCTGACAAAGGACGGCGGAACGATTGACGCGGTTACGTCCGCTACGGTGAGCTCCGCCGCCGTAACGAACGGCATAGCGGCGATTGCCGAGGCGATTACGCCGCTGGCCGGGGAGGGAAACTGATATGGAAAAGAATACTTCCGTGAAAAGCGTATTTCTAAACGGCGTGATTACGGAGAACCCGACGTTCCGCCTCGTGCTCGGCACCTGCCCCACCATGGCGGTTACGACGAGCGCCATCAACGGCATCGGTATGGGCGCGGCGGCAACGTTCGTGCTGCTAGGCAGCAATGTGGTCATCTCGCTGCTTCGCAACTTCATACCGGATAAGATTCGTATTCCCGCGTTCATAGTTGTCATCTGCACGTTCGTCACCATGGTGCAGATGTTTATGCAGGCGTTTGTGCCGAGTCTTTACGCAAGCCTGGGCATGTTCATCCCGCTGATCGTTGTCAACTGCATCATCCTTGCGCGTGCGGAGGCGTTTGCCAGCAAGAACGGCGTGCTCAGCAGCGCGGCGGACGGCGTTGGCATGGGCGTGGGCTTTACGCTCGCCATTACGCTGATGGGCGCGATTCGGGAGCTGCTCGGCAACGGCACGCTCTTTGGCGCGCAGGTGTTCGGCGCGGCGTATCAGCCGATGCTGCTGCTCATTCTGCCGGCGGGCGGGTTTATCGTATTCGGGCTGATGCTCGCCGCGTTCAATATGATATTTGCGGCGATTGAAAGGCGGAAGGAGGCGAAGGCCAAATGAGCGAAGCGACCGGTATTGTGAAGATCCTGTTGTTCATGGTCAGCTGCATCTTTACGAACAACTTTATATTCTCCCGTTTTCTGGGCTGCTGCCCGTTCCTCGGCGTGTCAAACAAGGTGGAGACTGCTGCGGGCATGGGCCTTGCGGTCACGTTCGTCATGGCGCTTGCCAGCCTCTTTACGTATATGGTATACCACTGGCTGCTTGTGCCGCTGGACCTTCGGTATCTGGATACGATCAGCTTTATACTGGTGATTGCAGGACTTGTGCAGATTGTGGAAATGTTCCTGAAAAAATCCGCGCCGAGCCTGTACAGCGCACTGGGCATCTATCTGCCGCTGATTACCACCAACTGCGCCGTGCTGGGCGTAACGATACTGAACGTTACGGAGCAGTACAACCTGCTGTACTCGGTGTTAAACGGCGTGTTCGGGGCGCTGGGCTTTCTGCTTGCAATCGTGCTGATGGCGGGCGTACGCGAGCGGCTTGAAACGTCCAAGATACCTGCGCCTCTTCGGGGCTTCCCAAGCTCGCTGATCATCGCGGGGCTTATGAGCATCGCGTTCATGGGCTTTAACGGACTGGTGAAATAGGGGTGAGAAGATGAATCTGTTACCGATTCTGTATGCGATTCTTGTCCTTGGCGGCCTGGGCGTGGTCTTTGGGCTGCTGCTGGGCTTTGTCGGAAAGAAATTCGCTGTGGAACAAGACGAGCGCGTGGGCCGGGTGCGCGCGGCGCTTGGCGGCGCCAACTGCGGCGCATGCGGCTATGCCGGCTGCGACGCGTTTGCGGATGCGGTTGTGAAGGGCGAAGCGAAGCCTTCCGGCTGCACGCCGGGCGGCGCGGCCGCTGCCAAAGCCATCGCGGCGGTGATGGGCGTTGCCGCCGAGGTCGGGGAGCCGATGGTGGCGCGCGTATGCTGCCAGGGCACGCCGGATCATGTCAGCCCGCGGTATGAATACAAGGGCCTGCCCTCCTGCCGCGCGGCGGCGGCGATGTCCGGCGGACCGAAGATGTGCGAGTTCGGTTGCCTTGGCATGGGCGATTGCCTAGATAACTGCAAGTTTGGCGCAATCAAAATCGAAAACGGCGTTGCCGTGATCGACGACGACGTTTGCACGGGCTGCGGCGCGTGCGTTGCGGCCTGCCCGCGCGGCGTAATCAGCCTTATGCCGAAGAGCAAGACCGTCGCTGTCGCCTGCCGCAACAAGGCCATCGGAAAGATTGCGCGGTTGCAGTGTTCAACGGCATGCGTTGGCTGCAAACGCTGTGAAAAGAGCTGCCCGTCGGAATCCATTCATGTCGAGGACGGCGTTGCGGTGATCAACAGCGACACCTGCACCCGCTGCGGCGCGTGCGTGGCAACCTGCCCGATGCACTGCATTATCAACTACTATCTCCTGGACGAGCAGGAGGAGCGATTGGCTGCCGCCGAGGCGTAATCGCAGAACAGCAAGCATACATAAAGCGTGCCGCCACGGGTTTTCCGCGGCGGCACGTTTGTTGTAATGGAATTCATGGTTGAAAGGCGGGGCGCTGCTCCTTACGCGCCCTTGCCGACGCTGCGATAGACGTCCTCGTGATACGTAACGACGGTGGGATCGTCCAGCCAACCGGCCTGCGTATCCTGCCAGAGCGTCTCGGCTGCGGCTTCGGCGGCGCGGCGCTGCATCTCCTCTTCAACGTCGCTATACGGCGTTTCTCCGGCGGGCTCGTCGCCGACGAGTTGCAGAATGTAGAAGGAATCGTCAACGTTGATTACGTTGGTGTATGCGCCCTTCTCCAGCTTGTCCACTGCGTCGACAAGCGCCTGCGTCCATGTGGAGCTGGCAACGCCCTTTTGCATAAGCAGCCCGGTGTTGAGGAAGGAGGGATACGTCGTGTAAACCTCGTCCTGTGCGTATTCCTTGATCACTTCGTCGAATGCTTTGCCTTCGGTCAGCGCCTGATACGCCGCGTCGGCCTTTTCGCGCGCGCCGGAGAGGTAGGCTTCCCGAAGCTCGTCCGCCTTGGCTTTTTTCTCCGCGTATTCGGTCTTGATTTCCGCAATGCGCTTGGCGTTTGCCGCAGCGTTGGTCAGCGTGAGCTTGCCGAATTCGGCTTCGAGGGTACTCATTTCCGAAGAAAGCGTGGCGTACTCTTCACCGATCTCCTCCGTGGGGGCGATGGTGATGGAGCGAACGCGGATATAGCCTTCGGGCGTTACCAGAATGGGGTCGCCGCCAAACTTTTCGTAGCTTTCCTGATCGTCAAGATAGTATTCGGGGTTTGCGCCGTAGGTTTCCTTCTGCGTGGCCAGCAGGTCGTCATAGTAGGCGCTTGCTTCCGCTTCGGTGGCGGTAACGTCGCTTTTAATCTTGTTTTCGAGCGCCGTGCGGATGGCCTCCTGCTCCACGATGTTGAACAGGTAATCGCGGTAGCCGTCGGCGTCCATATCCAGACCGGCGGCTTTTAGCTGCTCGTTAAAGATCTCGGTTGTACGCGCGTCGACGTCTGCCGCGCCTTCGCTCTGCGCCTGCGCTTTGAATTCGGCGGTGATACCGGCGAGCTCGTCCTCTACGTCCGCGTATACGCCGTCCTGCGCTTCCTTGTCGAGCGTTACGCCCATGAGATCCGCCTGATACAGCAGCACCTTATCGCTTGCCAGCATTTGGACAACCGAATCCTGCATGGATTCGATATCCGCATCCGCCGTGGGCGCGGGCATGCCGAAGTAGGAATACTGCGTAAGCATGTTGGCGTACATGCCTTCGACTTCGCCGCGCGTAATCGTATATTTGCCGTCTCCAACGGTAACGGCGATTTCGTCCGCGCTGTGGTCCGCCGCATCGGTATCAGCGGGCGCAGCGCTATCGGGGGCCGTTGCATCGTTGTTCAGCTTGCATGCCGCTGTTGGTAGGGCCATCGCCAACACCAGCAGGCAGGCCAGGAACTTCATCATTGTTCTTTTCATTCTGATTTCTCCTTATGTACTCGCGCATTTTGCACTACGTATTGCATTATAAGCCCTGCGCGCCCCATTAGCAATGCGAAACCGTGCAAACAAATTGTGGCGTTTTTTTCGGTGAAGGCGCATTTTTGCCGTATTTTGTCCGCATCTGCCGCCAACCGGAAACCGGTGCGGGGAATCAAAAACTTTTGTAGGTTTGCTTGCGGTTCTATTGCAGTCATAGGGTATAATGCAGATGAAATCAAACAGGAGGTATTGACAAATGGCAGAACTGGATGTAAATGCATTAACCGAGGGACAGCTCGTGGACATCAGCGGCAGTGCGTATGTTGGCCCCTGCATCGTATATACGATTCAACGTGGCGATACGCTAAGCAAGATTGCGGCAAGATACGGTACGACCGTTGCGGTGCTGGTGGAGCTCAACAACATTCCGAACAAGAACCGCATCTATGCCGGTCATAAACTGCTGATCCCCGCGCGGTAAGGCGGCCGAACCGGGCAAGCAATGGGGAGCGACCCGTGCGGCTTTGTAAGCCGCCGCCGGATGGCTCCCTTTTCCTATCGGGCAAATATGCTATAATACCGGCATACACATATGTACGGCATTTGGCGCATGCAGGAGGGCAGACGAATGGAAGAAAAGGAACGCAACACAGACGCGATGCATACGGCGGAGGGCAGCACGAACCGGCCGGACGATGCGCCGGCGCCAGCCCCCGAAGCTGTACCGGCCAAGCCGGACGAGCGGCTGCGCGCCGACGCCATGCACGCGGAGGCGATGCGCGCGCGCGAGCGCAGGCTGACCGCGCAGGGGGAAAGTGGGCGCAAGGCAAAAAAGGCGCGTCTTTCGCCAAAGCCGCGGCCGAAGCAGGACGATGACGATGACGGCCGCGGGGAACGCAGGCGTCCCCGGCGCCACGACCGGTTGGTGCGAAGGCTCGTTTGGTCCGCGATTGTTCTTGTGCTGCTCATTGCGCTGGTCCTTCTCGTCCTGCCGCGCATCGACAAGGCGATAGAGGCCTTTACGCCGCAGGTCTCCATTACGGTGCCGGATTCGATACAGGACATTTTGCCGGATGAAACGATGGGCTACACATCCATCGACTTTACGAACGCCATTCTGGGCGAGTCGCGGGAGCGGAAGGAGCTTGTCGTCATGGAGCAGGACGTCGACGTGACGAGCAAGATTTCCCAGGACTTGCTGCGCATTTCACTGTTTTCGAAGGTGAAGATTATCCATTCCCACGGCACGGGCGTGTATACCGTTGCGCTGGATTCTATTAAAAGCGGCGATATTTCCGTCGATAACGAAACGAAGATTATTACGGTTGTCATTCCGCATACCGTGTTAAGCTACGTGAATGTGGACGTGGAGAAGACGGAGTTTGAGGATACGCAAAAGGCATTGCTTGCCATAGGCGACATCAAGCTGACCACGGAGCAGAAACATACGCTTGACCAATCCGTCAACGATACGCTGCATGAGCGGTTGAACGATAAGGCGCTGTTTGCCAAGGCGGACGAGATTGCGCTCAACAAGGTGCGCGAAATATTGCAGCCTATCGTCGGCAGCATTTCGGACGAATACATTGTAAAGATCGTGATGACGCAGGCGCAGGCTTCCTAAACCGCCGTTTGCGAATGCAAATGAAACGGGCCAGCAACGGCATACCGCCTTGCTGGCCTGTTTGGTTATCCGGGTTAACGGCGGGCGGAAGACGGCGGGCGGGCTATTCCTCGTCCGTACGCTTTTGCACAATGTACTTGGGCCGGCCCTTGACCTCGTCGTATATTTTGGCGATATAGTGCCCAATGATGCCGAGCGATAGCAAGATGAGCCCGGCGGAGATAAGCTGCAACAGGATTACGGTCGTAAAGCCCTCAACCGCGGTGTGGTTGCAGTAGCGCACAAGCGTCTGTACGGCCATGATCAGCCCGAACAGGCACATGACCACGCCCGCAATCGTAATGAGCGAAAGCGGCGCGGATGAAAAATTGGTGATGTTGGAGACGGCGTAGCGGACAAGGCCGCTGAAGCTCCATTTGCTTTTGCCGTGCAGGCGCGGCTTGACGTGATAGGGAACCTCCGCCATCTTGAAGCCTGCCCAGTAGGTAAGCCCGCGGAAAAAGGTGCTCTTCTCCGGCAGCGAAAGCAGCACGTCGACGACCTTGCGGTCGAGCAGCTTGAAGTCGGAGGAAGCGGCCATGTCGAAGCCGGTGAGCTTCACAATAATGCGGTAGAAAAGTTTCGCGAAAAATCCGCTTGCCGCGCTTTCGTCCGCGCGGTCGGCCTTTACGCCCTCGATGATATCATAGCCTTCCTGCCAGCGCGCGTACATTTCCGCAAGCGCTTCCGGCGGATGCTGCAAGTCGCTGTCCATGACGGCGCAGCAGTCGCCTTTCGCTGCGGCGAGGCCCGCAAAGATGGCGGCTTCCTTACCAAAATTGCGGCTGAAGCTCAGCCCGCGCACATGCGTGTCGGTTTTGGATAGCGATAGAATGTTGCGATAGGTCGCGTCCTTGCTGCCGTCGTCGATGAACACGATTTCATACGGAATACTTGCTTTTGCCAACACATCCGAAAGCGCATCCCGCACAGGCAGGATGTTTTCCTCTTCGTTGAACGCGGGGACAATGACTGACAGCATGCTTGGTAGGCCTCCGGATAATCAGAATAGCCTAATCATATCTTTTTTTGCCGAATAATGCAACGTTTGCACGCTGCGGCGTCCGTTTGCGCTGCATTTGGCGCGCGGTCGGACACGGCGGTTTCCCTGCCCGCCTTTTTGGTAACCAGAATTTCCCCCAATACGCCCGTGATCACGAGGATAAACGCGATAAGGCCGATCACATCCGTGTATTCATGCAAAAACAGCGCCACCCATATGGGCCCAAGCACCATTTCCAGCGGGGAGATCATCGTGGCGGTGGTGGCGTCAACGTCCTTGAGGCCGATAAAATAGAACGCGTAACCGCCTGCGGTTTGCACAATGCCCAACACCAGCAGGATGGGCCACTGCGCCGGGCTGATCGCTGCGATTTTGGCAAAGGGGCTGCCGGCGATCAGCAGTGCGGTGCACGCCGTCAGGATGTTGGCGATGGCGGTAAGGCTCAGCGGGTCGCTTGCTTCGTTGCCGGAACGCTTGGAAAAGTAGGTCAGCGCGGCGAAGGTCAGGCTGGAGCACGCGGCGACAATATTGCCGAGCGCGGTTATGCCGGTGCCCTTCGAGAACATGAACAAAATCATTGCGCACAGCATGACGCAAAGCGGCCATATCCGCTTGATCTGCACCTTTTCGCCTTTTTTATGCGCCCAAAGAAACAGCCAGACGGGCGCCGTATACTGCATGGCGACGGCGATAGGCGCGCTGGTTGTTCGCAGCGCGATTACAAGCAGCGTGCAGTGCAGCAGATAGAAAAGGAGCATCATCGCCGCGTTGATCGACCAATGGATGCGGCGAGGGCGGATGCATGGCGCAAGGGCAATGCCGGCAATCAATGCGCGCATGCCCGTAAGCAAAAAAGGGTCCAGAGAAAGACTCTTGATCAGCGGGGAGTTCAAGCTCCAGCAGAGCGCGGAAATAACGAGGAAAGCAAGTCCGCGGTTTAGCGTATTCTGGTTCGGGCCGGGTTGCGGCCTCGCGTTTTCGATCATGAAAGCCGGTGCCTTTCGTCAAGTTTTGCGTAAAGGGAAGTATATCATAAAACTTCGCGTTCGCAAATGCAAACGACGCCGGGGTCGTTCGCTGCCGAAACCATGCATGCCGTCAATAGCCCTTGCTGCGGTCGACAATGTTAAACAGCGGCTGCCCGGTAAGGTAGCGCGTAAGGTTATCATAATAGATACGAAATATCTGTTCGCCGTTCAGCTTGTCATAGTCTCGTCCGGCGATATGCGGCGTAATGATTATATTGTCGAGCGACCATAGCGGGCTATTTTCCGGCAAGGGCTCCTCGCGCGCAACGTCGATGCATGCGCCGCCGAGCCAGCCCTGCCGCAGCGCTTCGTACAGCGCGTCCTCGTCCACAATGGGCCCGCGGCCGGCGTTTAAGAAGTACGCGCCCTGCCGCATGGCAAGGAAGCGCTCCCGGCTGATCAGGCCGTCCGTTTCCGGCGTGTACGGCAGGCAGCAGGCGACGATATCCGCGCCGCTTAACGCCTGGTCAAGCTCCGCAATCGTGTATAGCGCGTCAAGATAGGCGGGCGGCTCCGTACGGGTGCGCTTTACGCCGCGAACGGTTGCGCCGAGCGCCTTAACGCGCATGGCAAACGCAGAGCCGAGGTCGCCAAGGCCGAGCACCGTCACGGTGCTTCCGTAGATCGACCCGATCGGACCGGCGGATTTCCATTTGCGCTGCCGCTGGTTTTCCATATAGCGCGGCATTTTCCGCAGCAGCATAAGCGCGCCGGTAAGCAGATACTCCGCGATAGAGACGCCAAACGCGCCGGAGGCGTTCGTAATCACGACGCCATCGTTTGCGTATGCATACGGGGCAAGCACTTTGTCCGCGCCCGCAGAGGAGAGCTGATGCCAAACGAGCGTCTTTACTTCGGAAAGGAATTCCGTTGGAAACGCGCCCAGCAATACCTCGCAATCGGTAAACGTATCCTTGTCAAACGGGGCGTTCCGCTCGCAGCACAGGAGGGAATAGCCGTGCTGCGCGGCAAGCTGCTTGAGCGCGTCGAATTGCGCCGTTGTAAAAATGGAACTGCAAACGCCAATTTTTTTCATATAAGCCATCCTCCGAATACATCCAGTTTACACACAAAAGCAAATCTGTCAATATTGTTGATCAAAGTTATGCGATGTGAATCCCGAAGGAAAAAACAGAAGAATTACGGAGATTTACTTGCAATGCGTTTTCGGCAAACATGCAAAATAGAACTATGATATTTGATCTAAACAGTTGACGTAATGGGAAAAATAGTACATAATTCATAATAATACAAGTCGATAAGCGGATGGGGGAAAATTGCATGGCGAAGAGCGAGACGCAGGGCGCAAGTTTGACAACGGCGGCACAGTTTGCCTACGAATCCATGAAGGGGTGGATTCTTTCCGGATATCTTATGCCGGGGGAGCGCATCGACCAGGATGACGCCGCACGCAAGATGAATCTGAGCCGCATGCCGCTTCGCAGCGGGCTCGACCGGCTTGCGATGGAAGGACTTGTCGTCAAAACGCCGCATCGCGGCGTAATCGTAACGCCCGTAAGCGCCGCAGATCTCAACAGCATTTTCAATTTGCGCGCGCAGCTGGAAGCCATGGCGATCATTGAGCTTACGCGCATTGTAACGGACGAATCCATCGCGCAGCTATATGCCGTACTGCAGTTGCAGGAGTCGCTGCAAAATCCGAGGTTGTCCGATATTTTGGAGCAAAACAGAAGCTTTCACCGGTGCCTTGCGCAATTGTCGAAGGACGACGTGCTGATTCGTTCGCTTGACGGGCTTTGGGAACGGTGCGAACGGTACAGGCGAATCTATTTCGAAGGCCTGAATGCCAACGACCGGATTCAACAGGAGCACCGCCGCCTGGTGGATCTGATCGCCAAGCGCGACGCACAGTCCGCCGCGGACTGCCTGATCGAACATACGCGCCGTTCGCAGGAAGCGCTTTTGCAGCGGTTTGACGAAACGCTTCCCCCGCTTGTATATAAACCTGTCGCTTTATGAAGCGCGCCGAATGGAGATAGCCCAGCATAAAGCGGGTTTGCAATGAACGCATAGAAAAGTTGATCAAAAGAATACGCCGCCGTTGCCAAGGCGGCGTATTTGCGTTATGCAATGCAGCAATAATGGCCGAAAAAGCGCCATGATTTCGACGAAATTTTGAAATTAGTGGTTGACAAACGGAAAATCGATATCTATACTCAATAATAGTTGATCAAAGTTGTTCGTGATGTGCTGTAGAAAACAGGGAAGTTGGCACATAATGGATGTTACCGAAAAGGGAGATCATCGAAATATAGGCATAAAATCGATATTTAGTGATAAAAATTAATTGTTTTTGCAAGGCTGTGCTTTGTCGGCGTTATATGTATACCATACCAAAACATACCATTTGATCAAAATATGCAAGAGATAGACTACGGGAGGACTGTTCATGAGCTGTGATATAGGGTTTCGCGTTTTTACGGAGATTAACCGGCCGGATCCAAAACTGGTGGAGAAGTTTCGGGGATTGCCGTCCAGCAATATTGGCGACATGATGAACCGTCTGTATTGCATGCATGCATACATCCGCTCCATCAACGGAAAGCCGATGGTCGGAAGCGCGTTTACCGTAAAGGCGCCGATTGGGGATAATGCTGTGTTTCACCTTGCGCTCGACATGGCGCAGCCCGGCGATATCATCGTGGTGGACGGCGGCAGCGCGGTCAACCGTTCGCTGTGCGGAGAGATTATGTTTACCTACGCGCAGACGCGCGGTATCGCGGGTATCGTGGTGGACGGCGCGATTCGCGATGCGGATTCCACCTCGGAGTTGTCCATTCCCATCTATGCAAAGGCCGTTACGCCGCAGGGACCGTTCAAGAACGGACCGGGCGAAATCAATGTTCCGATCGCGTGCGGCGGGCAGGTCGTCTTTCCGGGGGATATCCTGGTTGGCGACGCGGACGGCATCGTGGTCGTCCGGCGGCAGGAGGCGGAGATGGTTGCGGAAATGGCCATCAATAAGTTCAACACCGAGAAGGAACTGCTGGACATGTATCATACCGGAACGCTGGACGCCAGCGAGCACGAGAGCACATATCGGAAGTTGCTTATAAACAAAGGCATGACCATTCATGAATAAAAGGCAGGAGGAAGCTATGGGAAAGAAGATACTGGTTGTCAGCGCACATCCTGGGGATTTGCTCTGGCGGTGCTCCGGCACCGTAGCCAAGCATACGGCGGCAGGGGATGACGTAAAAATTCTCATCCTTACGTACGGCACGGGCGGAGAGGCAAACGAAGTGATGTCGCAGCCCGGCATGACGGTGGAAAAGGCAAAAGAGATGCGTACGCGCGATACGACGCGCGCGGCGGAGATTCTCGGTGCATCGTCCATCGAATTCTGGGACATGCAGGATTATCCGTTTGCGCCGACGCGCGAAGATATCCTGCGGCTGGCAAAGACCTACCGCGAGTATCAGCCAAGCTACATTCTGACACACCATCCGAAAGACCCGCTTAACCCGGATCACGGCGCCATCCTGCAATTCGTGATGATGGCGGCGGAGGCCGCAGGCGGCAAGGGAATCTTGATCGAGGGTACGGAGCCGGGCCTTGCGCAGCGGCGCACGCCCATCTTCTGCTTTGAGCCGCATACAAGCGAATACGACGGCTTTAACCCGAACGTGTTTGTGGATATCACCGACGTAATCGAGGTAAAGAAGCAGGCGATGGCATGCTTCGTCGGCAAGGAAAAGCTTGCGCAGAAGTATCTCTACCGCGCGATGGTCCGCGCGGATAACGCGACGAGCTTTGGCCGCGTCGGGTGCCAATATGCGGAGGCGTACGAAGCGGTGTATCCGTTCGCGCTGACCGGCGATTTCGTATTCTAAAACGAGTTGATAAAGGAGTTTACCATGATTTTAGGCATTGATCACATTGAAATCTGCGTCAAGGATATCGATCTGGCCGCCGAGTTCTTCAAGAACATGGGCTTTACGGAGCTGAACCGGACGGCGCATCATGGCGGCGCTGTGGAAATGCGCGTTCCTGGGGATCAGAACATCCTAATCGAGTTCCATCGCGGGCTTCCGACGGAGACCCCCGGCTTAAATCACATTGCGTTTCTGGTGGACGATATGCAGCAGACCGTTGCGACGCTCGCCGAGAAGGGTATCGAAATGGACGCGCCGCCCAAAACCTCCAGCAACCGTGGCTGCCAGATGGCAAGCCTGCGCGACCCGGCGCATATGCGCTATCAGTTTACGGATCTGCCCAGCTGCAAGTAAGCTGCTAACTCTGCTTTTATGGCGAAAACAGTTCGCTGTAGAGAATAAAGAAAGGGAGAAAACCAATGAAAAAGGGAATGCTCAAAACCGGTCTCATCGTTATGATGGCGCTGATGATGGCTTTTTCGGCCGCATGCACGGCTGCGGCGCCCGCGGCTGGCGAAGCCCAGGCGCAGCCCGCTGCTCCTGCGGAAAGCGCGCCGGAAGCGGCGGCTGCAGCGGAGGCCGAGGTGCCGGCTGCAACGGCCAAAACGAAGGACCCGACCACGCTCTATGTGGCGATGAACCAGAAGATCGACGTTATCGACGGACCGAACGGCAACGGACTTGCTACGCAGGTCATGCTGCATGTCGGCGATCCGCTGGCGCGCTCCACTGAAGACGGCGGCATCGCGCCCTGTCTGGCGCTTTCCTGGGAATCGCTGGATGAATTCACATGGCAGTTCAAGCTTCGCGAGGGCGTCAAGTTCACCAATGGCGAAGACTTCAATGCCGAGGCCGTCAAGGTGACGATGGAGTACATTGCGGAGTACTTCCGCTATAGCTCGCAGTTCGGCGCAGCATGGCCGGTATCCGCAGAAGTCGTAGATGATTACACGGTCAACATCATTACGCCGGCATACTGCCCCGACCTGCCCTCTCTGCTTGCGCGCGTACCGATCTTTGCGCCGAAGCAGTATCAGGAGGAAGGCGCGGAGGTATTCTTCACGCATACCGTCGGTACCGGCCCCTACATTATCGAAACGTTTGATCCGGGTCTGTCCTGCACCGTCGTTGCCAACGAAGAATATTGGGGCGGCGCAAAGCCCATCAAGAAGATCGTGTTCGATTGGGTTTCCGACCAGAGCGCGCGTGTGTCCGGTCTGGAGTCCGGCGACTATGACTTTGCCTACGTTGTGCCGCTTTCGCAGGTGGACGCCATCCGCGACGCCGGATTTGTGGTCGATGTCTATAACACGGTTGGCACGGATATTATCTACTACAACGGCAACGCAAAGGAATCCTCCTGGATTTGCAACGAGAAGTTCCGCGAAGCCTGCAGCTACGCAATTGACCACCAGGCGATCAAGGATACCCTTATGAATGGTTATCCGACCGTTATGGCCGGTATGGCGGACATCACGACGCTCGGTGCGATCAATACGCAAGAGCTTACCTATGATCCCGATAAGGCCAAGCAGATTCTAACGGAAATCGGATATGACGGCACGCCGATCGTATTCCATTACTTCACCGGCGAGTTCTCCGGTCAGGACGAGATCTGCGAAGCGGTTGCCTCCTATATGGAAGCTGCCGGCATCAAGGTAGACCTGGCGGTCATGGAAGAAGCCGCATTCACCGATACCGTAAAAACGGGTTCGATCGATCTTGGCGCGGAGCGTATGCCTGGGCCGTACTACGGTGTGTCCACGTATTACATTCGCCAGATGGCTTCCGAGCGTCGCAACAATTCGCAGTTGTTCCCCGAAGTGGGCGAGCTTGTCGACAAGGCGAATGCGTATGGCATCTCGGAAGAGGAGCGCGTGAAGCTGCTGGAGGAGGCAAACGCCACATATTGGGCGCATTACCCGATCATCTGGGGTGTGCACGAAGTTGCGAGCAACGGCCTGACCAGCGATCTAAAGGGCGTTATCAACCTGCCCAACTCGTTCTGCCTGTTCTACGATTGCTACTTTGAGTAAGTAATGCATAACGCCTGCGATTGCAGGCAAGCACGTCTCATTCGAGTATATGTGCGCGCGGCGGCCGGTATCGGAAAAAAGCATGCTGGCTGCCGTGCACATATATCGACCGGGCCGAAGGGAGAGACAACAAATGGGAAATTTTGTTGCAAAGCGCGTTTTTCGCGGTATTATTACGATTCTTTTTACGCTGACGCTGGTCTTCCTGCTGATCCGCCTTGCGCCTGGCGACCCTGCCAGCATTCTGGCGGGCAGTATGGAAACCGACCCCGCGTTCGTGGAGTCCTTGCGGGAATCCTGGGGGCTGGATGACCCGCTCTGGAAGCAGTTTGTGGTGTATATTCAGAATCTGTTCACCGGGAATCTGGGATATTCGTATCAGTATTTGGTACAGGGACATCCCAATCAGCTGGTGCTCGATCTGATTATGCAGCGTCTGCCGCGGACATTTATTCTTGCGGCGGCAGTCATTTTGTTATCTATTATTATAGCCATCCCATTGGGAACGATCTGCGCGATGAAGCCGGGATCCTGGTTTGACAATTTTGTGTTTGCATCGGGTATGACCGTAACCGCCGTGCCAAACTTCTATATCGGCATGCTGCTTATTGCAATTGTAGCGGTAAAATGGGGATTGCTTCCAACCGGCGGATACGGGGACTTTAAGTCCTTTATCATGCCGACGCTATGTCTCTCGTTTCGGTATATCGTTTCCTTCACCCGCACGACGCGTACGGAGCTTGGGCAGATTTTAAGCAGCGATTATATGCGCACCGCGAAGGCAAAGGGGCTTTCCAAGCTGACGGTCCTGTTCCGGCATGGCCTGCGCAATGTGCTCATCCCGATTGTTACGATGATCGGCACGCGTCTTGGCGGGTTGTTGACCGGCGCGGTGTATGTGGAAACGCTTTTCCGCTACTACGGCGTTGGCGAGCTGCTGATCTCCGCAATCTCCGCGCGCGACTATCCAACCATTCAGGCGGTGATCCCGTACATTGCCGCGGTATTTGTAATCGTCAATCTGGTCGTGGACATGACGTATTTCGCGTTGGATCCGCGCATCCGCAAGCAGTGATGCGGGAAAGGAGTGAGCGAAAATGAAAGCGACGAAAAATGATCGAAAATATATTGACGGAAAGCTGCCGTGGTATCGCAAAAAAGGCGTACCCAAGCTGATTGTCGGAAGCCTGCTCGTGCTCATCGTCTCCGTAACGGTAATCATCTCCCTTTTCTGGACGCCGTACGATCCCAATCTGACGATGCTGTCCGATCGCTTGCTGCCGCCGGGCTCGACCGGCCCTTCGGGTAACTTTTACCTGTTCGGAACGGACCCGCTTGGACGCGATATGGTAAGCCGGATCATGATGGGCGGACAAGTATCCGTACTGGTTGCGATTCTCTGCGTCGGCCTGTGCGCGCTGCTTTCGACGCTGCTTGGCGTATTAAGCGGCTATTTCCGGGGATTTGTGGATAATATTCTCAGCATGATTTGCGAGATTAATATCTCCATTCCGCTTTTCCTGATCGTTATCATGATTGTGGCAATATTCGGTTCGAGCGTGCTGGTCCTTGCGTTGGCGCTGGCGCTCAACGAATGGGTGTCGGTCTTCCGCCAGACGCGTTCGAAGGCGATTGTACAAAGCAACCTGGAGTATGTAACGGCGGCGCGTGTGCTGGGTGCAAAGAACTGGCAGATCATCGTCAAGCATTTGATTCCGAACGTAATTCCGACAACGATCGTGTTCTCCACGCTGCTTGTCGGCTCAACGATTATTGCGGAATCCGGCCTTGCCTACCTTGGCCTTGGCGTTGCAAAGCCGTTCCCGACCTGGGGACGCATGATTGCCGACGGGCAGATGTATATGAACAGCAACTGGTGGGTCAGCGGGATTCCCGCCATTTGCATCGCCGTGCTGGTGCTTGGCGTCAACCTTGTTGGCGACGGGCTGCGCGTAGTTTGGCGCATGGAATAGCAGGAGAGGAACATGAACAACATGGAGAATCAAAATTCGGAAAACAGACTGTTGGACGTGCAGCACCTTACCACGCGCTTTTTTACGGACGACGGCATCGTGCTTGCTGTTGACGACGTATCCTTCTATCTGAAGGAAGGCGAGGTGCTTGGCATTGTCGGCGAATCCGGCAGCGGCAAAAGCGTGACCGCCATGTCCACGATGCAGCTTATCCCCGTTCCGCCGGGAGAGATTACGGACGGACAGGTGCTGCTTCGGGGAAAGGACCTGCTCAAATGCACGGAGCATGAGATGCAGCAGGTGCGCGGCAATGAGATCGCGATGATTTTTCAGGAGCCGATGACGGCGCTGAACCCCGTTTATACCATTGGCTTTCAGATTATAGAGGCGATTCGCCAGCATAAGAACATCAGCAAGGAGAAGGCGCGGCAGCGCGCCATCGAGCTGCTCAAGCTGGTGGGTATTCCGGCGCCGGAAAAGCGGATCGACGATTTTCCGCATCAGCTTTCCGGCGGTATGCGGCAGCGCGTGGTGATTGCAATCGCGCTTGCGGGAGACCCCTCCATCCTGATTGCGGACGAGCCCACGACTGCGCTCGACGTAACGATACAGGCGCAGATTTTGCAGCTGATTCTGGATATTCAGAAGAAGACGAACATGGCTGTAATACTGATTACGCACGATCTTGGCGTTATTGCGGAGACCTGCGAGCGGGTGCTGGTCATGTACGGTGCGGAAATTGTGGAGGAGGCGGACGTAAAAGCCCTATACCGGCATCCGATGCACCCTTACACGCGCGGCTTGCTGCGATCCATTCCGCGTTTGGACGAGGACGTCGAGCGGCTGCATGTAATCGAAGGTATGATTCCCAATCCGTACAATCTGCCGAAGGGCTGCCGGTTCTGCGCGCGCTGCGAAAGGGCGACGGAACAATGTAAGCAGGAGCGTCCGCGCTTGCAGGAGGTTGCGCCCGGCAGATTGGTAGCGTGTCATTTTCCATATGAGGTGAACAGCGATGAATGAAAAGACGGTAGATACGCGTGAACCGTTGCTTGCGGTGGAGAATATCAAGGTATATTTTCCGGTATACAACAAGAAGCTGATCAAGAAAAAGATCGGCGACGTGCGCGCCGTCGACGGCGTCAGCCTGCAAATCCGGAAGGGAGAAACCTTTGGCCTGGTCGGGGAGTCCGGTTGCGGCAAATCGACGCTTGGCCGCGCGATCCTCCGCCTCTACAGCCAGACGCAGGGCACGATACGCTTCGAGGGACGCGATATTACCAACATTCAGGGCGACGAACTGCGCAGGATGCGCAGCGATATGCAGCTGATCTTTCAGGACCCGTATTCGTCGCTCGATCCGCGTATGACGGTATTCAACATTATTGCGGAACCGCTGTTGTTGCACAATAAGTGCACCAGGCAGGAGCTGGACGGTCGCGTCAAGGAGCTGATGCACGTCGTCGGGCTGCCGGAATCGACCGCGACAAGGCGGCCGAGCGAGTTTTCCGGCGGGCAGCGGCAAAGAATCGGCATTGCGCGCGCGCTTGCGCTCAATCCGAAACTGATTATTTGCGACGAGCCCGTATCCGCGCTCGACGTATCCATTCAGTCGCAGATACTGAATCTTTTGTCCGACCTGCAAAAGCAGTATGACCTTACGTATCTTTTTATTGCGCATGGCCTTGCTGTCGTCAAGCATATTTCGGACAATATCGGCGTGATGTACCT
Source organism: uncultured Oscillospiraceae bacterium (assembly GCA_964411535.1). Lineage (GTDB taxonomy): Bacteria > Bacillota > Clostridia > Christensenellales > CAG-138 > CAYPLG01. The sequence continues at coordinate 11 of CAYPLG010000017.1, read as the reverse complement.
GGGCCGTCTGG
>CAYPLG010000016.1:0-28634 GCA_964411535.1 uncultured Oscillospiraceae bacterium | reverse complement strand
CTTGTATTCATAATAGATGGGCAGGTTCGCCAGATGGGTCTTGAAGCGCCAGTCGGAGGAACCGTCCATACCGGCGGAGGTGAACGCGCCGTCTACGCCGAGCTCGGCCTTCTTGGCCTGGATGTCGTCGGCAACGGCCTTGAGCGTTGCGAAGTTATTGATCTCGGAAGCGTCCTTGATCACGGCGCCGTCAAGCGCGCAGTACTGTGCAAGCAGCGCCTTGTTGTAGATGATGCCGTAGGTCTCGATGACGTATGCAATGCCGTATACGGCGTCGCCTTCTTTGAGCGCAAAGTCGTCGCTCTTAAGCTCGCTGTAAACGTCGCTGCCGGAGAGGTCATAGCAATAATCCTTCCAGGTGGCCAGGCCGACAGGGCCGTTGACCTGGAAAAGGGTCGGGGCTTCGCTCTTGGCGATCTCGGCGGTGAGGGTGGGCTCATATTCGCCGGAGGCGGCGGTGACGACCGTTACCGGTACGCCGGTCTCCTCGGTGTAAGCCTTGGCAATTGCCTGCCATTGCTCATCCTGCTCCGGCTTGAAGTTCAGATAGTATACTTTGCCGGTAGCGGCCGGCGCTTCTGCAGCGGGCGCTGCCTCTGCGGGCGCGGCTTCTGTGGCGGGCGCTGCCTCTGCGGCGGGGGCTGCTTCTGCTGCCGGTGCGGGCGCAGCGCAACCGATGACGGCAAACGCCATCATTGCGACCATAATCAGTGCAACCAGTTTTTTCATTTTGATTTCTCCTTCTTCATTCTTTATGCATAAAGCCCTATATGGGCTATAAGCCAAGGATTGCCGAAACCCCGCCGTTAGATTCGTTTTACGGAACCGCCTTCCCGGATGGCGGCGGGGAACACGCAGTGGCGGTTTTCTGCCGTTCCCTGTACAAGGGCAAGCAGAATCTTGGCGCTTTCGTGCGCAAGCATTGCCGCGGGCTGCACGACGGTGGTCAGCGTCGGAATGCTGTATAGCGAATAGTCGAGCCCGTCGATGCCGATTACGGAGCAGTCGTCCGGCACACGTATGCCGTGGTTAACGAGCGCCTTGATGACGGCAAGAGCCATCATGTCCGCGATGGTGAACACGGCGGTGAATTCCGCTCCGCTGGCAAGAAGCTTTTCCGTAAAGTTCGCCGCGTCCTGCTGTACAAAGCTGCCGCTCTCGACAACGAGCGCGGGGTCGTACGGAATATCATGCAGCGCGAGCGCGGCGCGATACCCGGCAAGGCGCAGTTCCGAAATGGAATGGTCCTCCTCCCAGGCGACGATGGCGGCGATTTTGCGATGGCCCATGCCGATTAGGTATTCCACAGCGCGTTGCGCTTCCGCCCGGTCGTCTATGGCAACGCTCGAATACGCTTCCGCCGGAAGCGTGCCGAAGGTGTTCTGATAGGTAGCGCAGACATAGGGGATGCCAAGCAGCCGCATGTCCTCCGGCGAATAGTTAAACCGGCCGCCAAGAAATAGCACGCCGCACAGGCGCTTTTCCGTCGCCATCACGGCGGCGGTGTGCACTTCGTCCGCATCGGAGCCGATATGATGCAGGGACAGCGTATAGCCCGCGTCATAGATATCGCGTTCAATGATCCGGTACATCTGCGCGAAGAAGGGGTTGCTGATGCCGCGCACAACGATGCCGATGCAGTCGTTGGACGTCATGACGAGGTTTCTTGCGCTGTTGTTCGGGATGTAATCCAGGTTATTGATGGCGGCGAGGACGCGCTGCCGCGTTTCCGGGTTGACGTCCGGACGGTTGTTGAGCACGCGCGAAACCGTACTGACGCTGATGTTGCAATGCTTTGCAACGTCTCGGATATTGATGCTGCCCATAGGACGCGCCTCCGCAATGATGGTAACCGTCGCTTGTGACGGGGTTGCATGATGTCGCAATTTTGATTATTGCCGCGAGATCGAATCGTTTGCATGGCGATTCCGGGAACGTTATCGGGAACGTTACCGGAGCTTGCAGAATCATTATATTGGTGCAGATTCCGCTTGTCAAGCGGTTTTCCCGAATTCGCAGGATTATATAGGATTCGCGGCAAACAGACGCAGATTCCCGCAGGAAACCGATGCATTCGTCTTGACAACTATAAGTAGAAATTGCGATAATAATCGTTGGACTGATTGAGGAGGATATGATCAATGGCAATCGAAAAGACAATGGATAAAATCGTCGCGCTGTGCAAGGGACGCGGCTTCGTGTATCCGGGCAGCGAAATTTACGGAGGTCTTGCGAATAGCTGGGACTACGGCCCGCTGGGCGTGGAGTTTAAGAATAACATCAAACGCGCGTGGTGGCGGAAGTTTGTGCAGGAAAGCCCGTATAACGTCGGTATGGACGCGGCCATTCTGATGAACCCGGAAACCTGGGTTGCAAGCGGCCACGTCGGCGGCTTTTCCGACCCGCTGATGGACTGCCGCGCATGCAAAGCGCGCTTCCGCGCGGACAAGCTCATTGAAGACTATGCCAACGAAAACGGCCTTACGGACGTCCATCCGGACGGCTGGTCGAACGCCGAAATGGAGGCATATATTGCGGAGAAGGGCATCGTCTGCCCGGAATGCGGCAAGGCGGACTTCACCGGCATCCGGAAGTTCAACCTGATGTTTAAAACCTTCCAGGGTGTGACGGAGGACAGCACAAGCGAGCTGTATTTAAGGCCGGAAACCGCGCAGGGCATATTTGTCAACTTTAAGAACGTTATGCGTACGACGAGGCGGAAGCTGCCGTTCGGCATTGCGCAGATCGGTAAATCCTTCCGTAACGAGATTACGCCGGGCAACTTCATCTATCGAATCCGCGAGTTCGAGCAGATGGAGCTGGAGTTCTTCTGCACGCCGGGAACGGATATGGAGTGGTACGAATATTGGAAGCAGCATTGCAAGAACTTCCTGCTTGCGCTTGGCATGGACGAGGCGCATATCCGCCTTCGCGAACATGAAAAGGAAGAGCTGTCGCATTACAGCAAGGGCACGACGGATATCGAGTTCACCTTCCCATTCGGCTGGGGCGAGCTGTGGGGGGTAGCGGACCGTACGGATTTTGACCTCCGGCAGCATGCGGAGCATAGCGGCGAAAACTTTGAGTATGTCGATCCGTATACGAACGAGAAATACATTCCGTATTGCGTGGAGCCGTCGCTTGGCGTGGATCGCGTCGCGCTCGCGTTTCTTTGCGAGGCGTACGATGAGGAGACGCTCGAAGGCGGCGACGTGCGTACCGTGATGCATTTTCATCCGGCGCTTGCACCGTATAAATGCGCCGTGCTACCGCTTAGCAAAAAGCTTTCCGAGCAGGCGACGGAGGTATACCATATGCTGTCGAAGCACTTCATGGTCGACTTCGACGAAACGGGCTCTATCGGGAAGCGTTACCGCCGCGAGGATGAGATTGGTACGCCGATGTGCGTAACCGTTGATTTTGATACGGAGGCGGACCACTGCGTAACCGTGCGCGACCGCGACACCATGCAGCAGGTACGCATGCCTGTGTCCGAGCTGGTTGCCTATATTAACGCGAGACTGGATTTCTAATGGAAATACTGGATTGTCTTCTCGACGCGCTGCTGGATTGCGCGAAGCTGGCGCCGTTTCTGCTCATTACCATTTTTGTAATGGAGTTTGTTGAGCATCGGGCGGCGGACAAGTTTGCGCTTGCGTTGCAGCGCGCCGGGCGCTTTGGCGCACCGCTCGGCGCCGCGCTCGGCCTTGTGCCGCAGTGCGGCTTTTCCGCCGCGTGCGCGCATCTTTTTAACGGCGGCTTTGTGACGGCCGGTACGGTTGCGGCGGTGTTCCTCTCCACCTCGGATGAGGCGCTACCGATTTTGCTTAGCAACCCCGCGGGTTTCTCCGCCGTGTGGCGGCTGATCGCCGTAAAACTTGTCGTGGCGGTTGCGGCGGGCGTTGCGCTCGATCTGCTATGGCCGGTCGGCAAGCAGCGCAATAATTTTATGAAAACAGAGCCTCCGCATGTATGCGAGTGCGACAGCCACAGCCGCTTTGTCGACATTCTTTGGGCGGCGGTCAGGCGGACGCTTTCCATTCTGCTGTTCCTTTTTATCGTAACGCTTGCGCTCAATGTGCTGATTGCTGTGATCGGCGAAACGCGCCTTGCGGCGCTGCTTTTGCCGGGACCGTTCCAGCCGCTGCTGGCTGCGGTGGTCGGGTTGATTCCGAATTGCGCCGCGTCGGTGATGCTTACGCAATTGTATTTAGACGGCATGATTACGTTTGGCAGCGCGGTGGCGGGCCTGTGCTCGGCCTCCGGCATCGGGCTGCTGGTGCTTCTTCGCGGCAAACGCAGCAAGCTTTCGTACCTGGCGGTGCTCGGCACGGTGTTTTTTGCAGCGGTGCTGACGGGAACGATTCTGCAACTGATCGGATAATCGTATGGAACTAGCCGGCGTCGTACAAAACATGATTTATCGAAACGCCGACAACGGCTGGACGGTGCTGGAGCTTTTGCCGGACGACGCTGCGGAGCCGGTCAGCGTCGTGGGCGTGCTGCCGCTTGCCAATGTCGGCGAGCGCGTTTCGATTACCGGCAGCTATACGACGCACCCGAAATACGGCATGCAGTTCAAGGCCGTTGCGTACCGCACGCTTGCGCCGGCTACCCTCTCCGCCGTCGAATCCTATTTAGGCAGCGGGCTGATCAAGGGGATTGGGCCCGCTACGGCGCATACGATTGTGCAGCGCTTCGGTATGGACACACTTTCCGTATTTGACGAAGCGCCGGAGCAACTGATCGATATTCCCGGCATCGGCAAAAAGCGGCTGGGCATGATTGTCGACTCCTACCGGGAAAACCGCATGATGCGCGATATCCTGCTTTCCCTGGAGCCGTACGGCGTTACCGTTTCACAGGCATATAAGCTCTATAAGATTTACGGCGAGCTTTGCATGGCGCGCATAGAGGAAAACCCGTATCAATTGATCGAGGACGTTGACGGCATCGGATTTGCAACGGCGGACAAGATTGCGCAGAACGTGGCCGGCTATGCGGCGGAATCTGCATCGCGCCTGCGCGCCGGTATTACCTATGCGCTAAACCGTGCAAGCAACGAATTTGGCCATACGTTTCTGCCGCAGGAGGAACTGATTTCCTATACCTCGTCGCTGCTTGGCGTTTCCCCGGAGGCGGTTGGCGACGAGCTCGACTATCTGGTCGATCACGGGGAAGCCGTTTGCCAGCCGGTAAACGACGGGATCGGCGTTTTTTCAAAGCGTATGCACCGGCTGGAAAATAACATTGCGGAAAGGCTGATCAGGCTGTCCGAACGGCCGGTTGACAATCCTTTTTTGGCGTATACCGCTAAGCAGGTGAAGCGCGATATGGTGCTAAGCCCGCAACAGGACGCAGCGGTGCAGGCAGCGCTTGTGGAGGGCGCGCTTGTGATCACGGGCGGGCCCGGCACGGGCAAGACGACGATTATTCGCTATATCGTCAGCGTGCTGGAGGAGCTCGATCTGGATTTTGCGCTCACCGCACCGACGGGCCGCGCCGCCAAACGAATGAGCGAAGCGACAGGGCATACCGCAAAGACCCTGCACCGGCTGCTGGAGTACGTGCCGGGCGAAGGATTCCTGCGCGACAGCGAAAATCCGCTATTTTACGATATGATCATCGTGGACGAGATGTCCATGGTGGATGTGCCGCTGATGGCGGCGTTGCTGCGCGCTGTGCCGGAGGGAACGCGTCTTATCATGGTTGGCGACGCGGATCAGCTTCCGCCCGTTGGCGCGGGCGAGGTGCTGCGCGACGTGATCGAGAGTGACACGATACGCGTTGTGCGTTTAACGGAAATATTCCGTCAGGCGCGGCGCAGCATGATTGTGCAGAACGCCCATCGCATCAACGAGGGACGGCAGCCGGAGCTGGATGCGCTGGAGTCGGATTTTCGCTTTGAGGAGCTGGCTTCGCAGGAGCAGATACTAAACCGTATGATTACGCTGGTTACGCACCCGGCGGGGCTTTTGCCAACAAGCGAGCCGCTGCTGGACGTGCAGGTGCTTGCGCCTATGAAGAAAGGAACGCTCGGCGTATTCAATTTGAACGCCCGGCTGCAGGCGGCGCTGAACCCGCCCGCGCCGGATAAGCAGGAGCATGTTCTGGGGGAGCAGCGTTTTCGTGAGAACGACCGTATCATGCAGATTCGCAACGATTACAAGGTGCAATGGACCAAACCGGTCGGCGTGGGGCTGGCTACGGAGGAGGGAACGGGGGCGTTCAACGGCGACCTTGGGACGGTGTTTCGCATAGACGGGATGAACCGCAGGCTGCTCGTGCTCTTTGATGATAACCGGCTTGCGACCTACGATTTTTCACAGCTTGACGAGCTGGATTTGGCCTACTGCATCTCGATTCACAAAAGTCAGGGCAGCGAGTTTCCCATCGTGATTTTGCCGATGTTCGGCGGCGCTTCCCCGATGCTGACGAGGAATCTTTTGTACACCGCCGTTACGCGCGCGAAGAAGCAGGTTGTGTGCGTCGGGCGGCGTGATGCGCTTGCCGCCATGATCGCCAATAACCATACCAACCGCCGCTATACCGCGCTGACACAGCGCCTGCGCGAATGGGGCGCGCTGCGCCTAAGCGGCGTATGAGCATCAAAGAGAGTCTTTTGAACCTGCTGTTTCCGAACGATATGGTTTGCTGGGCCTGTGGGCGGGAGGCGGTGCTGGACGCGGATTGCCTCTGTGCGGAATGCCGCGGCGGGATTGCGCGCGCGCCGCTGGGGATTGCGTGCCCGCCTGCGCTGGACGGGCTCTATGCGGGGCTTTTGTATAACGAGTCGGTGCAGGCCGCCATGCATCGCTATAAGTATAACCGGCAGACATGGCTTGCGCCGTTTTTTGCATCCTATATGGAGCTGCCGCCGGACTGGCAAATCGATTGCTTTGTACCGGTGCCCTTGCATCCGCTTCGGGAGTGGCAGCGGACATATAACCAAAGCGCTTTGCTCTGCCGCGCACTGACGCAGCGGTATCCGGTTCCAATACGGAAGGATCTCATCCGGCGCGCGCGGTATACGAGGCAGCAGGCGAAGCTTCCCGCCGAGGCGCGTAAGGCCAATATCAGCGGTGCGTTCAAGGCGAGCACCGCCGCTGCGGGCTTGTCCATCGTGCTGATTGACGACGTGACGACTACGTGCAGCACGCTCAACGAATGTGCGACAGCCCTGCGCCATGCGGGCGCAAGCCGCGTGTATGCAGCCTGCGCATGCGTTGCCGGATATGATCGGAACCCATAAAATGCGAACGAATGCGTCTTGGTATGCGTGACCGCTGCAATGGACGCCTTTGCGCTTTGGAAATTTCGTATTGGCATATCAGCAGGAGGGCGCCGCGTCCTTCCTGCTTTTGTATTTCTGGTAGGTGGCCATTCCGCCGCGAATATGCCGTTCGGCCTTGTTTACGTCGAGCACCTCGCGCACCTGCGCGGCGAGCCTTTTATCGATCAGTTGCAGCCGTTCGGACACGTCTTTATGTACGGTCGATTTGCTAATATGACAAACGTTCGCCGCCTCTCGTACCGTCGCACCGTTTTCGACGATATACTGCGCGGTTTTGATAATTCGTTCTTCGATATAGTCGCGCATGTGTTTCCCGTCCCCCCGTGATCAGCGTTTGTACAGGGTATGCGGGAAACGGCGGAATCATACCGCAGGGAGCGGGGGCTTATGCGGCCGTAACGCTTCTTCGGAGCAAAAGCTCATGCATCACAACCATGACAAGGAGCACGGCGAGCAAAAACATAGGGAAAAGCGACACGCTGCTATACCTTGCGATAAGCCCGAACAGCGGCGGCATAAGGCAGGTGCCGATATATGCGCTGGCCATCTGCACGCCGATAAGCGCCTGCGACCGGTCCGCGCCGAAGTGCGCCGGCGTGGAATGAATGATGCAGGGGTATATGGGCGCGCAGCCGAGGCCGATAAGAATCAACCCGGCGCACGCAAAGCCTTGATTCAGCGGCAGCAGCAGCGCGGCAATGCCAAGCAGGATAACGCCTTGCCCAAGGCGAATCATGGTGGTGTCGCAGAAGCGCATCGTGAGAAAGCCGCTGACCGCGCGCCCCGCTGTAATGCCGATAAAGAACAGGCTGCCGAAGCTAGCGGCCATTTCCGCGGAAATGCCGCGTGTCAGCACGAGGTAACTGCTGGCCCAAAGCCCGGTTGTCTGTTCCAGCGCGCAGTAGCAGAAGAAGGCGAACATAACCTCCTTTGCGCCCGGTATGGCAACGATCTGCCGCAGGGAAAGCGGCTTGTCGGAGGCGGCGTTGCCGTCGGCAGCACCGTTCCCTTGTCCTTTCCACAGCGGCAGGCTGATAAACAGAATCGCCGTCAGGACAACCTGCAATATGGCAATATACCGGTAGCCCATGTTCCAGCCCTGTCCACCGGTGAGCGCATAGCTCATGATGTACGGCCCCAGCGACGCGCCGACGCCCCACATGCAATGCAGCCAGCTCATGTGCCGGCTTGCATAATGCAGCGCGACGTAGTTATTGAGCGATGCGTCCACGCTGCCTGCGCCAAGGCCGTATGGAATTGCCCAGAGGCAAAGCATCCAAAATGCGGAGCTGATCGAAAAGCCGAACAGAGCGGCTGCGGTCAATAGGACGCTGATGACCATGATTTTGCCGGTGCCGAGCCGCCGTGTCAAACGGTCGCTCAACAGGCTGGAAACGATCGTACCGGCGGCTATGATCATGGAGATAACGCCTGCGTAAGAAACGGGCACGCCAAATGCAACGTACATGGTCGGCCATGCCGCGCCCAGCAGGGAATCCGGCAGGCCGAGGCTGATGAAAGCCAGATAGATAATTGCAAGAAGAAGCTGCACCATATAACGAAATCCTTTCGGGTAATGTCGGAATTATAGCATAAAAGCGCGTATATGCAAAAACGTATACGGCGAAGCGTTTGCGTAAAGTTGCTTGGCTGCCAGTCAATGGAACGTCAGCCGACCCCGAACATGCGCTTCGTTACCTTCCACCTGCCGAGCAGCCATGACAACCCAATACTTGCCGCAAGCGAAACGGCAAAGCAGGTTTCGCCGAGCCAGTAGGGCGCAATTCCGGTGCGGTTTAGCAGCGTGATAAGCAGATAGATGCATTGCTGATGCAGCAGGTATACGGGGAACATCGTCCGGTTAAAAAGCCGGAACAGGCGGTTCTCCGTACCGGCCGGCCGCGCAATTTTGTTGCCGAGCAGGATGACGAAGAGTGCGCCGCACAGGCTGACCACGGGGCGCAGCGGAATGCGCAGGTAGGACAGCGCGCCGCCGGCATGCGTAAGCAGCTGCGTCAGGGCGAACAGCCCGACGCTAAGAAGGAATGCGGCGGCGACATACTTCCATTGATACAGCCGCGTAAAATCCTCTTTTCGCAGCAGCATGCCGCCGTAGAAGAACAGCAGCATTTGCAGCGCGCGCAGCGACTGGAACACGTTCGGCACACCGAAACTGTTCAACAGGTTTGCGGCAATGTTGACCGCGAACAGGGCGGCAAAAAGAAGCCAGGCGCTCTTTTTGGAAAGCCTGTCGAAACGTATGCGCGTACAAAGCAGGCAGAATGCGCAGAATACAAGAAACAGCATCGGCAAAAACCAAAGCTGGCATGGATTTAGCATAAGCGCGTAGTCCCGAAGGAGCCGGACTGCGTCAAAGCCCCAGAAGCGAACGTCGAAGGGTATCACCCAGAGCAGGCTTGCGCATACGTACGGCAGCATGAGCCGCAGCGCTTTGTTGGAAAGAACATGCGAAACGCTGTCGTAGCGGTGCGTTTCATAGCGAAGGTAGTAGAAAAGATAGCCGGAAACGGCCACGAACGCGTATACATGGAACGTGTTGAGCCAGCTTGCGGCAAGTCCGAGCGGTACGCTTGCCGCCCTGGGTGCTTCCGGGCCCCAGCCGCCCGCCGTGAAGATCGAGATGCTGTGGCAGTATACGACGAGCAGCATCGCAATAATTTTTACGCATGCGGCGCTGTTTCGCTCCCTGGCTTTTGCGGCGGATTCGACAGGCAATGCGGGCGTTTCCATGTTTGCTACCCCTTTACTGTAAGAATATTGGAAAAACCCGTTAAGGCATTTCCTGCATAATCAAATTCCACCGGCAAACACTATTCCCATACGAGCCGGATTCCGGCAATAGGAGGAATGTACTTGAAAGCAACCGGTATTGTACGCCGCATCGACGAGCTTGGACGCGTGGTGATTCCCAAGGAGATTCGGAGAACGCTTAGGATTCGCGAGGGCGACCCGCTGGAAATCTTCACGGATAAGGATGGCGGCGTAATTCTCAAGAAATACTCGCCTATCGGCGAATTGTCGGAGAATGCGCAGGAGCTTGCGGCTTCGCTCTACCAAACGTTCGCGCTGCCTGCCGTCATTTGCGACAAGGATACGTATGTGGCGAGCGCCGGTATGGGCAAGCGGGACGTAGCGGGCAAGGCGGTTTCGCCGGATATCGAACGCGCCGTGCATACGCGCAGCCGCATTGTGGAAACGGAGCCCGGCGAAGCGCGGCACTCGCTCTTAACCGACGATGACGCCGCAAGCATGTGTTCCGCCCGCGTGGTAATTCCGATTGTTTCGCAGGGCGATGCGATCGGCGCAGTCAGCGTATTTTCGCAAAAGCCGGATGTTTCGGTGGATATCGCCGCCATTAAGGCCTGCGAAACCGTCGCGCACTTCCTTGGCAAGCAAATGGATGCATAAGCGGTATAGAAAAAGTCCGGCCGCACAGAGCTGACTATGCGGCCGGACGCTGCCTTTTACTGCACCTTGATTTTCTCGGTATATGCGCCGTCTCCAAAGCTGAGTTCAATATAGGAAATTGCATACGGGTCAAAATCCATATCGGCGGGAATCGGTACGGATATGACCATGACGTCGCCTTCCGCCGTGTATGACACGCCGTCGAAGGTCGTGGCCTGTCCACCCTTTTTGGTAAACTTGGAACCGGTGGCCTGCATGGCGTCCTGCGCCTCGCCGCCGGTGCCGTCAATGGTCGCCGATATCCATTTGTAGGAGCTCATGACGAGCTTGCTATCCCATTTTGGCGCAAGACTGCCTGTGCCGTTCGGGGAATTCGTGTAGCCGCCGGGCAGCTTGTCGTCCGTAATGCGGATGGTAAGCGCGCTGCTGGTCGGAATGTCGACACGGATGCGGCCGTTGTTTGTGGGGCAGTCAATGAGCGCCATGGATTTGGTCGCGTCGGGCAGGAAGGACTTGGACACGGCGCTTGCCGTATCGACGCGATTGGAAAGATACACATCGTACCCCGTCACGTTCTCGAAATGGAAGCCCATCCAGTCCTCCAAAGCGAACGTCCATACGATGCTGTCCTTGTACCCTACCGCGCTTTCAAACCCGTTGACAAGCGTGCCGTCACGCAAAAACTGCGTGTTTACGCGGGAGATGGGCGTTTCCTCACCCGTGCCGACAAGGCAGCGGAAGCCGCCCTTGAACTCATAATCCTCCACGGCATGAATCACGATGGAATAATCAAAGTTGGGATTGTTCGTACCCATCGTGCGGCAGATTTCCACCACATTGCCGAGTGTGATGCGCCCGCTGCGTACGGAGGTCTGCAACACGGTCAGCGAGAGCGGCAGCGTATTGACGGAGAGCGTGACATGATCGCCCTTTGTCAGCCATTCGCCTGCGGCAACGGACTGCGCGGTGACGACGCTGTCGGCATACGCGGGGTCGTAGCCGGCCTCATGCACGTCCGCAACAAGACCAGCCTGCGCAAGCTTTGCGGAGGCATCGGCAAGCGGCAGGCCGGTAAGCTCCGGCGTCTCGACGCGCGCGGAGGAACCATCCGGCGAAACGACGTCCGAACCGGATTCGATTTTTGTATCGACAAGCGCGGCGGCTGGAACAGACGCGGGCTTTTTGCAGCCGCGCGTGGAAACGACAATAATTGCTGCGGCAATCAGCAGCGCAGCGGCAATTAAAATATATAACCCGCCCTTGCCCTTTTTTGCGGGCTTGCGTTTTTTGCGCACGGGCGTACCCGGCGTCTTTCCGGCCGGTTCCGCGCGCTTTGCGGGCCGTCCGTCCGGCTGCGCGCCGGGCGCCTTTTCTGTAGCGTTGGGCCTAAAGTCATTTTCGGCGTCCGCGCACACGGCGCCGCATGTCGTGCAAAACTTTGCTGAATCGCTGAGCGGTTTATTGCAGCGCATGCATCTTTTCATTTGTTAACACGCATCCTTTGTTACAAAATCAACCCTATATCTGGTATTATATTGAATGAACGCCACCAAATCAAGTGGTACTTTCGTACCGGCCCGCCGCGTTGGCGAGCTGCTGCGCCATGCGCCTTCTGGCGTCCTCCGGCGCGACAATTTCCGCTTCCGCACCGAACTGCGTAAGCCAACCGAAAAAGGCGGGGCTGACCGTGACCAGCGCGCGCACGAAAAACGAAACGTCGTCCGCCCGGATGATCTGTACGTCCGTTCCGAAACGGTCGATGACGACGCCGATAAGCGCGTTGTGAAAGCGCAGCTCCAGCCATTCGCGGCTTCCGGCATACATGGAGAACATGGATTTGGCATAGGCCGCTGGGTCAAACAGCGGGTCGAGCGGTGCATGCGGCTCGTCGCGAACGGTGACGTGCTGCATCTTGTCGACGCGGAAATGCGCAAGCCCGGCATGCGCGGGGTGATCGGCGATTAGATAGTAATTGTCCTCCGCCCAGGCCAAAAGGTACGGGCTTACCACGTACAGCGCGCCGCCGCGCCGCGGCTCCAGCGTTTTGCCAAGCGTATACTGGCAATACTGAAAGCTGATCTTTCTGGAACGCTGGATGGCGGTGTGGATGCTGTCCACGTTGTAGTAGATGCGTTCATTGCCGGTTTTTACGCGGTTTTGCACGTATACCTGCCGCGACAGCTGCGCCGCTTGATGGCGGCTGGCCAGCCGTTCCAGCTTTTCAATCAGGGAGCGCGACTTTGTTTGCGTAAGAAACCGGCAGGATTGCACCGCGTCGACAAGCAGCTTAAGCTCCGGCAGTTCGAAATCCCGCGTAGCCAGATAGTAGTCGTGCGTCTTGGTGCGGCGTTTTTCGATATCCATACCGTATGCGCGCAGGCGTTCGATGTCCGCGTAGACCGTGCGGCGGTCGGTGAGTATGCCGTTTTCCGCAAGGTAGGCGATGAGCGCAGGAACGGTTACCGTATGCGCGTCATCCGTTTGCTCCGTAAAATAGTCATGCAGCAAAAAAAGCCGCAGCTTCGGATCGGTCATGTGCATTCCCCCCATACCGCATATTACCATATATTTCCATATTCAGTATACATTTTATTGTACAATGAAAACGCGTGCACGGTTTCCGGCGGCGGGCGTTTATTGTCAAATGGATGAAAATCCGGTATACTGTCAAAAGCATGCAAGCGGAAAGGAGCGATGGGAATGCGCGAACGCGGGCGACACCTGCCGGTGTATGGGCATTGCCTCCTGATTTCGGCGCTGCTTTTGCTTGTGGCGACCAAGTCCTCGCCGCTGTATCCGCTCAATGACTGGGTGGACGTCAATATCTATTTCACAATCGGCAAAGGCCTGTTCCGCGGTTTTGTGCCGTATCTTGACCTGTATGACCAGAAGGGGCCGACGGTATATCTGCTGTACGGGCTGGCGTCGCTGCTTTCCGGCAAGTCGTTTTTCGGCGTATACCTGCTGGAAACGCTTTCGTTTTCTGCGTTTCTATATCTGGCATACAAGCTGATTCGCCTGCTGAAGCCGGAAGGCAACGCGCTCGTTGCGCTGCCGGTGCTGGGAATTTTGATTCTTCCGTCCGTTGCGTTTTCGCACGGCGGCAGTCTGGAGGAATTCTGCCTGCCGGTGTTTGCATTCGGCCTGTATACCTCCATGCGATATTACAAAGCGGTATATCCCGCGCCGCCGCGCCTTATTTTGGTGCTGGCAAACGGCTTGCTTTCGGGGTTGCTGCTGACGGCGAAGTTTACGCTTACGGCGTTTTATCTTGCGTGGATGGCGGTGCTGTTCTTTGCGCAGTGCCGGCAGCGGCGTGTTGGATACGGGCTTGCCTGCTGCGGCGTATTTCTGGGCGGCATGGCGCTGCCACTGATTGGGTGGATAGCGTATTTTGCGGTGCATAGTGCGCTGCCGGAGTTTGGGTATTACTATTTTTACAGCAACATTGTGGGGTATGCCGCGCTGGAGTCGCCGACGCTGTTGGCCGTGGTTTACGCAATCGGCAAAAGCGTGCTGGCCGCGTTTTTGCGCAACGCAGCGTATATGGCGCCGGTTGCGCTGGGCCTGGTTGCGCTGACGGCCGCAGGGCCGGACCGGGTGAAACCGGTGGAGAAGATTAATATCTGGGCGCTGATTCTTTTATTGGCTGCTGCAATGTATATGGGCGGGCAGAATTACCGGTATTACGCCGTGGTGTTCGCCGCGTTTGCGCCGCTGGGCGTTGCGGTGATTGCCGCATGGCTTAGCCGTGTGCTTCCTGCGCGTATGCGCGCGGCGTTGGCAAGTCCGTTGCTGCCCGGCATACTGACTGTGCTTGGCATAGGCGTCTGCCTGCTGTTTGGCGGCAACACGTATCTTTTGGGCATGCCGGAGGCGGATACGCCGCAGTATCGCTTTGCCGCGCGGATGGAGGAAGAAAAGACGGAGGAAACGGTTACGCTGCTATGCCGTGCGTTTCCGGACAGCGGGTTCTATTTTGCGGCGGATGTCATACCCGATTGCCGGTACTTTACCTCCAACAACGTGATGCTTCCCGAAGTGGCGGAGGAGCAGGTGCGCCGCGTGGAGGCGGGCGTTCCGGAATTTGTCGTCATGCGCGACCGCGCCGATCCGCCGGGCGCGCGCTATGCCCTGCTCGATACGGCGAGCCTGCCGTATGAGCAATACGTTTGCACGTATTATCTGTACCAACGAATCCCCGAAAAGGAGTGAATCATATGAAACCGATACAAACTGCCAAACGGAGAATCCCGCTGGCGATCATACTGGCCGTAACGCTGCTTGCGCTCTGCGCCGGATGCAGCGTGCTGGGCTTTACGGACGAAACGGCGGAGGAAGCCGCCGCTGTCACCGAAGCGCCGGGCCGCATTCCCGAAAACGCAACAACGCTTGACCTGCGCGGCGCAGGCGTAACGGCGGAGGAAATTGAAAAGCTGCTGCAAACGCCGACGCTCACCGCGTTGGACCTTCGCGATAACGAGATTTCCGTGGATACGTTCAACCGGCTCAACAGCGCATTGCCCAACTGCGACATCCTTTGGAGCGTGCCGTTTGGCGCGGGGCGCGTGGACAGCGACGTACTGTCCCTGCCGGTGGAAGCGCCGGTGGACGCCGCGGCGCTAAAGACCGCTCTGCCATATCTGCCAAAGGTGACGAGCGTGGATCTTACGGCGGCGGACTTTGCGGTGGACGACGTGCTTTCGCTGATGGATGCGTATCCGAACGTGACGTTCCTTGCGCGCGCGAGCATCTGCGGGGTGGAGGCGGATTCCAGCGCAACCGAGCTGGATTTGTCGCAATCCACCGCGTTCCATACCGACGAGCTCATTTCCGCGCTGCGCCTGTTTCCGGCGGTCACGGCGGTGAATCTTGCCGGGCAGACGCTTACCTTTGAGGACATGGACGCCCTGACCGGCGCATATCCGGACGTCCGGTTCAGCTGGAACTTTACGTTTATGGATATGCCGTGTACGAGCGAGGATACCTTCCTTGACCTTTCGGGAAAGACGCTGGCAAGCACGGACGAGGTGGCGCGCATATTGCCCTATATGCCCGCGCTGGAAAAACTCGACATGTGCGATTGCGGACTTGAAAACGAACAGATGGGCGCGCTGCGGGAGCAGTTTCCGGATATTGCGATCAACTGGCGCATCGCTGTTGGACGATGGTCCATGCGGACGGACTGCACGGCGTTTTCCACCGGCAAGGAGCAGAGCTCCTCACAGGTAACGTATGACAAAAAGGGCGGCTCCAAGACGCTGAAAACGGAGGATATTCTGCCGTTGCAGTACTGCACGGAGATGATCGCGCTCGACATCGGGCACCAAAAGATCGACGATATCTCGGTGGTATCGAACATGAAAAAACTGCGTTTTTTGATTATTGCCGACGGAAAGTTTACCGACATTACGCCGATAGCCGACTGCACCGAGCTGGAGTTTCTGGAGGTATTTCAAAACTATATCTCGGATTTTTCGCCGCTGCTTTCGCTTACGAAGCTTAAGTGCCTGAACTGCGGCGCGACGAAATCGCCGGATAAGGCGGCGGAGGAAGCGGCGGCTGTCGAGCGCTGCAACGTGATCAAGCAAATGCCGCAGCTTGCGCGGCTTTGGTGCATCCATGCCGGGTTCGACAAGGCGATGATTGACGAGCTGCAAACCGCGCTGCCGGATTGCATGATTTGTTCCGGAGGGGCGCATCCGACCAGCAACGGCTGGCGGAGCGGGAACGAGCTGTATCGGGAGATGCAGGGCCTTTTCGAGCTTAAGGTGCTGGACTAGCGGCCTTTGTATAGAAGGACGTACGATATTTTGAAAGGAAATTGCTTGCTATGATACATGCCGACCATGATCTTGCGACATTGCTTCGCTACGAAAACATTGCCTGGTTTGACGACGGGGCTGTCCGTATCCTCGACCGCCGTGTATATCCGGCCCAGGTGACGTACGTTACCTGCAAAACGCATAAGGAGGTTGCAAAGGCCGTTACGGACATGGTGACGCAAAGCTACGGCCCGTTCCATGCCGCCGCTATGGGCATGACGCTTGCCGCCTACGAATGCCGTGACCGGGAGGCCGCCGAACAAAAGGCGTTTCTTTCCGAAGCGGCGGATACGATTGCGACGGCGCGCCCGACGACAACGCGCAAAATGCGTACCTGGACGGATGACTGCATCCGGGACGGGTTTGCCGCCATCGACGCGGGACAATGCGCGTTTAAAGCCATCCGGGACGGCGCGCTTTGCAAGTTTGATGCGCGGTATGAAAAGCTGGCGGCGCTTGGACGCAACATGGCCTCGCTGATTGAAAACGGCGCAACGCTGATGACGCAGTGCTACGCGGACGCCGATCTTGGCATGACGCTTCGGGCACTGCGTGAAAGCGGGAAGACGGCGCGGTTTTTCTCGCCGGAGACGCGGCCGTATTTGCAGGGCGCGCGCCTGACCGCGAGCGTTATCCACGAGATGGGATTCGACGTAACGCTGATAACGGACAACATGCCCGCCTATACCTTGCAACATAAGAACATCGACATTTTTACCACTGCTGCGGATGTGATCACGCTCGACGGGCATGTGGTCAACAAAGTTGGCACGTTTCAGATTGCTTTAGCCGCGCATGACTGCGGCGTGCCGTACTATGTAACGGGCACGCCCGACAGGACGAACCCGACGGTTGATACGGTGCATATCGAGGAGCGCGACCCGAACGAAGTGCTGTACGCCATGGGCGTGCGCACCTGTATGGAAGGCGTGCGGGGATACTATCCGGCGTTCGACATTACGCCGCCGCGGCTTGTGAAGGGCGTGGTCACGTACAAGGGCATATTCGCGCCCACAGCGCTTTCCGAGTATGTCGCATTGCCGGATTAAGACCGGCTGCCAACGAAGCGCTTCGGCAGAAGTTTGCGATTGCGGATGCGCGCTCTGTTTCGGGCGCCATCCCTATTCCATTTGGCGAAAGTATGGTAGAATAATTTGGAGGTGAAATGTCATGCGTTTAGCGATTATTGGCGGTACCAATATTGAAACCCCGCCGATCCCGTATACGGAGGAAGCCATCAGCACGCCTTATGGCGACGTTGTCATCTACCGCGGCAGGCTGGACGACGGCAACGAGGTCGTCTTTCGCGCCCGGCACGGCGTGCTTACCTATTCGGACCCGCCGCATATCAATTATCGTGCGAATGTATTTGCGCTTGATCGAATCGGCATTACGCATGTAATCGGCATCACAAGCGTCGGTGCGTGCGACTTTTCCTATAAGCTCGGTACGCTGTGCCTGATGTCGGATTTTCTGGACTTTACCAAAACGCGTCCGTCAAGCTTTGACCGCGAGCATCGCAAGGACCTGCATACCGGCATGGAAGAGGTGTTTAGCACAGCGTTTAACGATACGCTGGAGAAGTGTATTCTGGATCGCCGCGTGCCGTATTCCGGGCGGGCGATTTACGCCTGCACGGAGGGGCCGCGTTTTGAAACGGCTGCGGAGATCCGCATGTACCGTATGCTTGGCGCACAGGTCACCGGCATGACGCTTATTCCGGAGGCGCCGTTATGCCGCGATCTGGGGCTGACGTACGCCGCAATCGGCATCATATCCAACCATTGCACCGGTATGTCCGGATACGTGACCGACGACGGCATATCGGAGGTCATGGGCAGCATCCGCCAGTCGGTGTTCGACCTGTGCTTTGACTATATCCGGCAGCATGAGGATCAGTAAGCCGCAGGCATAATAAGGAGAAAAACGTGGAGAAGGCACCGAAAGTTTCGGTAGTGACGCCAACCTATAATCGCGCGGATCTGCTGCCGGAGACGATAGAGAGTATACTTCGGCAATCGTTCTCGGATTTTGAATACATCATTGTTGACGACGGCTCGGCGGATAACACGCGGGAAGTTGTCATGCGCTATGCAAAAGAGGACCCGCGAATCCAGTATGTGTATCAGCCAAACGGCGGGGACACCGCCGCTGTGAACCATGGGTGGCAGCTGGCAAAGGGCCGGTACTTTGTGCAGGTGAATTCGGACGACCCGGTTTTGCCGGGGCTGTTTGCGGAAATGACTGCCGCGCTGGACGCGCATCCCGATGCGGTGGTGGCATACTGCGATTTTCAAAAGACGGACGAAAACGGCGCGGTGTTATCGACGGAACGGTTGCCGGACTGGGATTTTTTCGAGGCGCTTGGAAGCTACAATTGCTGTGCATGCGGCCCAGGTACGTTCATCAGGAAAACCGCGCTGCCGGATTGGGATAAGCTAAGGCGCTATGAGGGCTACAAGCTGGCAAACGATACCGCAATGATGTGGGATATCGCCCTGCGCGGCGATTTCATCCACGTGCAGCGGGTTTTGGCGACCTTTCGCCAGCATGTGGGGCAGCTGTCGCATAGTGAGATCGGTTACGTTTCGGAGAGTGAACGGTGGTTTTCCGAGTACTTTGCGAACCCGTCTTTGCCGGAGGCAATTCGGCAGTTGCGGCAAACGGTACGAAACAGCATATTTCTCTATCAAGAAGGCGTTGTGCGGCGCAGTGACCTGTGTTTGCAGGAGAAGACGGCGTACCTTCTGCAAATTTCAAAGCGCCGCCTACAGGGCGACAAGGCGTATATCAACCTGCAAATTAGCGACAATGACTTAATCGGCAACAAGTTTAACGGCCATAACCTGCATCTGTACTTAAACCAAAACGGCGTGCGATCGTTTTCCTGCATTCGCAACCCGAAGGAGTCCGACGACCCGGATACCTTCTGCATTCCGCATGCGGAAGGGGCGAATTTCGCGGAGCAAATTCTGCACAGCCGGATGTTTCATTTGTCGGATATCGTGCATTTGCATCATATTCACAACACGGATTTTGATTTGCAGTATTTGCCGGCTTTGACACGCCTGAAGCCGACGGTTATTACGCTGCACGAATGCTTTTTTTTGGGCGGTCACTGCGTGCATCATTTCGACTGTGAGAGATGGAAAACGCAGTGTTTCGACTGCCCGTATCCCGACGTGGTGTTCCCGATGACGCGGGATGATTCCGCACTGCAATTTGCCATGAAGCGGCAGGCGGTGCAAAACTCGGACATCAGCGTGATTGTCGCCACAAAATGGATGGAGGAAAAGGTTAAGCAGTCGCCCGTATTTGCGGGCAAGGAGATATACGTTCTTCCGTTCGGCATTGACCAAACGGTGTTTATGCCCGCGGATATCCGGGAGGCGAAAGCTGCGCTTGGGATTTCGCCGGATGCGCTCGTGCTGATGTTCCGATCCGATCTAAACGCGTTTAAGGGCCGGGACGTGATTGAAAACGCGTTGCAAAAGCTGCAATGCGACCGCGAGGTGGTGCTGCTGACGGTGGTCAAAGCCGGCTGCCTGCAAGGGCTGGACGGGAAGTACCGGCTGATGGAGTTTGGCTGGGTGGCGGACGACCGAAAGCTTGAGAAGCTGTACCAGGCGTGCGACCTGTTTTTGATGCCGTCGCGGCAGGAATCGTTCGGCATGATGGCGCTGGAGGCGATGAGCTGCGGCAGAATGGTGCTCGCCACGACAGGCTCCGCGCTGCCGGATACGGTACACGCGCCGGAATGCGGCATTGCAGTTGACGAGCAGGACTATGCCGCAGAGCTGCAACGGCTGATCGATCATCCGGATGAAATCCGCGAGCGCGGCGATCGCTGCCTTGCATATGCGCGTGCGAATCATTCCCTGGAACGCTACGTGGCAGGTATGCGGGAAGTGTACGCGGACGTGATGAAAAAGCATGCGCCGGATGTAAACGCCGCGCTGGTTACGGAGCAGGTACTTCGCTATACGGCGGTGGATTATTCGGATCCGAAAAAGCCAAGGATCGGTATTGGCGCGGAGAGCCTTCTGGATGGCGATCTGTTTCGGACGTTCTCCTGGCGCGTGACGAAGCCCATCCGTGCGTTTCAGAACGCGCGGTTGACAAGGCGTGGATTTATGCCGAGGATGCGGTACTTTTTCATGTATCTAGGCAGCCGGACGATGGACCGGCAGAGCGACGCGGACATCCTTGCAAGCAATTGCTGGAAGATTACGTCGCCGCTTAGGAAAATTGCACGCTGCTTCCATAAATAAGGCATAGACGCGCGATTGGCGCCAGGCCCGGTGCGCGGATGGATGACTACGGTGAATTTTGCACTTTTTCGCTTGAAAAAGAAAGCATGACGGGGAAACAAACTATACCAATTTCCTGCGGGATATGGTATAATCCGCATGAAATTAATTTGGAGGCTTATGTAACATGTCTTTGATGGATCAAATCAAGAGCAAAGCCAAAGCCGACGTAAAGCACATACTGCTGCCGGAAGGCTCTGAGGAACGAACCGTACAAGCTGCCGCGAAGATCGTGGAGCAGGGCGTTGCGAAAGTCACGCTACTGGGCGACCCCGATGAAATCGCCGCAGTCGCGAAAAAGTTTTCCGTATCGCTCGACGGCATCGGTATTGTCAACCCACTGACGGATGCCGATTTGCAAAAGTATATTACGCTTTTCTATGAGCTGCGCAAGGAAAAAGGCGTGGACATGGCAAAGGCCGAAAAGATGATGAAGACTACGCTGTTCTATGCCGCGATGATGGTCCGCGAAGGCCGCGGCGACGGCATGGTGGCCGGCGCTGTTTGCACGACCGGCGATACGCTGCGTCCCGCGCTGCAAATCATCAAGATGGCGAAGGGCATTTCGGTCGTATCGAGCTGCTTTATCATGGAGGTCCCGAACAAGGCGTACGGCGACAACGGCGTGCTCGTATTCGGCGACTGTGCGGTGAACCCCTGCCCGACGGCAGAGCAGCTTGCGGCAATTGCCGTTTCCTCCGCGGCGACGGCGAAGTCCCTCTGCGGCGTGGATCCGCGCGTGGCCATGCTGTCGTTTTCCACAAAGGGCAGCGCGAAGCATGAGCTTGTCGACAAGGTTGTGGCCGCGACCGCGCTTGTACACGAGCTTGCGCCCTCGCTCAACGTTGACGGCGAGTTGCAGGCGGATGCGGCGCTGGTCGAAAAGGTCGGTCAGCTCAAGTCGCCCGGCAGCCCCGTTGCGGGCAAGGCCAACGTGCTGATTTTCCCGGACTTGCAGGCGGGCAATATCGGTTATAAACTTGTGCAGCGGCTGGCCGGTGCGGAGGCGATCGGCCCGATTTGCCAGGGCTTCAAGTACCCCGTCAACGACCTTTCCCGCGGATGCAGCGTAGACGATATCGTATCCGTAGTTGCGATCACCGCCGTACAGGCGCAGAATCTATAAGGAGAACATTGTATCCATGACACATATTCTTGTAATCAACGCAGGCAGCTCCTCGCTCAAGTATCAATTGATCGATATCGACAGCGAAACCGTCATTGCCAAGGGCAACTGTGAACGGATCGGCATCGAAGGATCGTTCATCGGCTATAAGCCCACCGGCGGGGAGGAATACAAAGAGGAATCGCCCATGCCGACGCATGCCGACGCCATTACGAAGGTTTTGCAGGTGCTGGCCGACAAGAAAATCGGCGTGATTTCCGACATGAGCTCCATTAAGGCGGTCGGCCATCGCGTGCTGCATGGCGGCGAAAAGTATTCGGAGCCTGTGCTTATCGACGACAAGGTGCTCGAAGCCATCGAGGAATGCATCCCGCTCGGACCGCTGCATAATCCGGCGAACCTGATGGGCATTCGCGGCTGCATGGCGGTCATGCCCGGCGTACCGATGGTCGCCGTGTTCGATACCGCGTGGGGACAGGCGATGGAAAAGAAAGCGTTTATGTACGCGCTGCCGTACGAAGCCTACGAAAAGTATCGCGTTCGCCGTTACGGCTTCCATGGCACTTCGCACCGCTATGTGGCGGGACAGGCCGTGAAAAAGCTTGTCGCGCTCGGCATGAAGAAGGAAGACACCCGTGTTATCACCTGCCATCTGGGCAACGGCTCCAGCCTGTCCGCCGTCAAGGGCGGCAGATGCGCCGACACCTCGATGGGCCTGACGCCGCTGGAAGGCGTGCCGATGGGTACCCGCTGCGGCAGCATCGACCCGGCCATTCTGCCGTTTTTGATGGAACGCACCGGCATGACGCCGAAGGAAATGGATACCTACATGAACAAGAAGAGCGGTATGCTGGGCGTTTCCGGCGTATCGAGCGACTTCCGCGATCTGGGTACGGCTGCGGCGGAAGGCAACGAGCGCGCGAAGCTTGCGCTCGACATGTTCGCTTACAAGGTCAAGCAGTACATCGGCGCGTACGCAGCGACGCTTGGCGGCGTGGACGCAATCGTGTTTACGGCGGGCGTTGGTGAGAACGACCGCGCCATGCGTGAGATGATTCTTACCGGGCTTGAATACCTGGGCGTGGAAACCGATTTTGACTATAACCGGAATTGCCCGCGCGGACAGGACGTTGAACTTTCAACAAAGGCAAGCCGCGTGCGCGTATATGTCATTCCGACGGACGAGGAGATGACCATTGCGCGCGACACGGCGGCGCTTGCGCTTTAAGCGCTCCGCTGTTATACTGAGTACATAGCAAGATTAATTTGGAGGAAAGAACCATGAAACGTATCCATACGGTTGTCGCGCCCTGCATCAAGGCGGGCAAAAACACTGCGTGCGGCGAGTGCCAGGCGAGCTGCCAGTCGGCATGCAAGACGTCCTGCACGGTTGCCAACCAGAAGTGCGCTAAGGAAGATAAATAAGCATCGCATTAAGCAACAAGTAGGCAAGGGACTGTCCGGAAATGCGCGGGCGGATACATCCGCCGGTCGATTCGCATTTCTTCGGGCGGTTCCTTTCTTTGTGGAGGAATCACGCGTGTTTCACTCGTTCCAATTTCAGGATTTGTTTATTTTGCTCGACGTCGAAAGCGGCGCAATTCATTTGGTGGATGCGGAAACGTTCGCCGTTGTACAGGCGCTGGAAAAAGGCGGCGATGCTCGCGCCTGCGGCCTGTCGGAAGGCACCGTAGACGAGGTGCTGCTCGCGCTTGACGAGCTTCGGGCGGCGGGCAGCTTTGACGCGCCCGCGCAGGAAGCGCCGCCCGTGCACGGCGGCGCCGCGATCAAGTCTATGTGCCTGCATGTGGCGCACGACTGTAATCTGCGCTGCAAGTACTGCTTTGCCGCTACGGGCGATTTCCACGGTGCGCGCATGCTCATGGATGAAGCGACCGGTAAGCGCGCGCTGGACTTTCTTATGCAGCACAGCGGCGGGAGGAAGCATCTGGAGGTGGACCTTTTCGGCGGCGAACCGTTGATGAACCTGCCTGTATGCAAGGCGCTTGTCGCCTATGGGCGTACGCTGGAAAAGCAATACGGAAAGCAGATTCATTTTACAATCACAACCAACTGCGTGGCGTTAGACGACGATGCAATCGACTTTATCAACCGGGAGATGTACAACGTTGTCATCAGCCTGGACGGCCGGAAACCGGTGCACGACGCGCTGCGTCCGACGGCGAACGGGAAGGGCTCGTTCGACCTCATCAGCGGGAACGCGAAGAAGCTCATTGCCGCGCGGGGCGACAAGGAATACTATGTGCGCGGCACCTTTACCAGAAACAATCCGGATTTTCTAAACGACGTCCGCGCGCTGCGGGAGATGGGGTTCGAACAGATTTCCATTGAACCGGTCGTCCTGCCAGCGGACAGCCCGTACGCCATTCTGCCGGAGCTTTACGACCGCGTATGCGAGGAATATGACGCGCTTGCCGCATACTATATCACCGCGCGGAAAAACAAGGATACATGGCTGAACTTTTTCCATTTCATGTTCGATCCCGCTGGTGGACCCTGCCTGCGCAAGCGCATCAACGGCTGCGGCGCTGGTACGGAGTATGTGGCTGTTACGCCGGACGGGGATCTGTACCCCTGTCATCAGTTCGTAGGAATGCCGGAATGGAAGCTCGGCAATGTGTATGACGGCCGGATTGACGAAAGCATTACGGCACAGTTCGCGGGCTGCAACGTTTGCACGAAGGAGAAATGCAGGGCTTGCTGGGCAAAGTATTATTGCAGCGGCGGCTGCATGGCCAATGCGTACCTCTATGGCGGCGGGCTGGATAAACCGCATGAGATGAGCTGCGTATTCATGCGAAAACGGCTCGAATGCGCAATTGGCATATATGTTGCGGAGCAGCAGGCGTGACACGGCTGTATCCGACATATCAGGGCGCCTACGACGACGCAACGGTCGCGGAGATTCGGAATGCGGCCGGTGTTGCGGAACTGACGGCGCACGCTTTGATTCGGCGCGGCATTACGGACGCGGCGCGTGTGGAGGCGTTTTTGCACGCGGAAAACGAACCGCTCTGCGACCCGCTGTTGCTGCCGGATATGGATCGCGCGGTCGTGCGGATT
This sequence comes from uncultured Oscillospiraceae bacterium, assembly GCA_964411535.1. Lineage (GTDB taxonomy): Bacteria > Bacillota > Clostridia > Christensenellales > CAG-138 > CAYPLG01. The sequence goes on along the minus strand of CAYPLG010000016.1, from coordinate 3,566 downwards.
GTGGATGCGATTCGCCGTGATGAACGCATCTGCGTGTACGGCGATTACGACGCGGACGGCATATGCGCTTCCGCGATTCTGGTTCGCACGCTTGCTACGCTTGGCGCGAACGTAACGCGCTACATTCCATCGCGCCATTCGGAGGGCTATGGCCTGAACGAGTCTGCGATACGGAAGCTGGTAGGCGCGTACGTTGATCTCATTATTACGGTCGATAACGGCATCAGCGCTTTTGATGAAATCGCGCTTTGCACGGCGCTTGGCGTTGACGTCGTCGTAACCGACCACCACAGCATAGGCGCGTCCGTGCCGGTATGCTGCGCGGTGGTGTCCGCGGCGAGGAAGGATTCTGCGTACCCGAACCCACATCTTTGCGGCGCGGGCGTTGCGCTCAAGCTTGCGCAGGCGCTGCTGCCGCATGAGGAGCATAGCGAGGACCTGGCGCTTGCAGCCGTGGCGACGGTAGCGGACGTCGTGCCGCTGCTTGGTGAAAACCGTGCGATTGTGGCGCAGGGGCTGCGCTATATCGGGAAGAACGCCGGGCTTGCGGCGCTGCTGCGCGTTTCCGGCTGGAAAGGGCAGACGATCACGGAGCAGACGCTCGCTTTCCAGATTGCGCCGCGCCTGAACGCAAGCGGCCGTATGTCGGACGCAATGCACGGCGTGGAGCTGCTGCTGTCGGAGGAGCGCGCGGAGGCTGACCGGCTTGCCAGGCTCCTGGACGGCGACAACGCCGCTCGGCGGGAGGCGGAGGCGGTCATTGCGGAGGAGGCTGCGCCCGCGATTGACGCTACAAAACGCGCGCTTTTGATTGCGCACGACGGATGGAACCCCGGCGTGATCGGCATTGTGGCGTCCCGGCTGACAGAAAAATACCACCGGCCGGTGATTCTTTTTACCGACCAGAACGGGATGCTGACAGGGTCCGGGCGCTGTCCGGAAGGAATTGATCTTTTTCAAACGCTTTCGTCGTTTTCGTCCTATTTTGTGCGCTTCGGCGGGCATGCGCGCGCGGCGGGCATCACGATGTTAAAGGATAACTTTGCACCTTTTTGCGAGGCGTTTTACGCATCCATGGCCGGATACGAGGAAAGCTGTTTCAAACCCTCCTGCGGATATGAGGAGGAGGTCCGGCTGCCGGAGCTGACGCTGCCGAACGTGCGGGAGCTTGGCCTGCTGGCCCCGTTTGGGGAGGGGAACCCGGTACCGGTGTATCTGCTAAGCGGAGCGAAGCTGACAAACGTTGCCACAATGGGCAAGGATGGCGCGCACTTAAGCGCGATGGCGGTGCAGGATGGGGCGAAAGCGCGTCTCGTCGCATTCCGGCAGGGGGAACGCTTTGAAACGTTCCGCGCCGCCGAAGCCCTCGACATCGCGATTACGCCGCAGATCAACAGCTTTCGGGAACGCGAAACGGTGGAACTCCTGTATGTTGGCGCGGCGTGCAGGGAGACAAAAATAGTTGATGCATTTTTTGTGCGCAGCGTGTATAATGGTATGGATTTCGATGATACAATTACCGCAAGGTATTTGTTAAACGCGGAAGACGCCGCAGCGTTAAGCGATACGCAGCGCATGCGGGAGCTGTACAGCTACTGGAAAGCGCAGCTTTCCTTGCCCGGCCAGACGCCGGAGTCGCTTGCAAAAACGCATGCGGCGGAGGAGCTGCTCTCCCTACTGGTATTCCTGGAGCTTGCGTTTTTTGCGTTTGACAGGGAGACGGGGCGAATCCGGCTTGCGGAGGGCGTTTCCCAGCGCCAGCTGACACAAAGCGCGTTGTACCGGGCGTTGACCGGCGCGGATGACGCGAAACAACAGACACGATAGCAGGAGGGCCACAATGGACTTGACATCAAAGATTCGAAATATTCCGGATTTCCCGATTAAGGGCGTGCTTTTCCGCGACATTACGACGCTGCTGAAGGATGCGGACGGCTACTGCGAGCTGATCGACACAATCGCCGCTTCGCTGAGCGACCGGCAGGTCGACCTTGTCGTCGGGCCGGAAGCGCGCGGTTTCGTGATCGGTTCCGCGCTCGCATACAAGCTGCATGCCGGATTTGTCGTTGCCAGAAAGCCCGGCAAACTGCCGTGCAAGACGATTCGCTATGAATACGGGCTTGAATACGGCAGCGACGTGCTGGAAATCCATGAGGATGCGATTCAGCCCGGACAACGCGTGGTGTTTGTGGACGACCTGCTGGCAACCGGCGGTACTGCGCTGGCGACGATTAAGCTTGTGGAACAGGCCGGCGGCGAGATTGTCGGCGTACGTTTCGCGATAGAGCTTGCCTCCGAGTTTGACGGAAGAAAGCCGCTTGCCGGGTATGACGTACAGTCCGTGATGGTTTTCTAATTCCAATAGCGCAATGTAAAAAATCAACGTGCCAACGTTGATTTTTTCGCTATAATAGCGTACAATCCGATAAACCCGCAGATAAGCGGCGAGGGAAAGGGGGATGTGGCATGGATAAACTGGTCGAAGCGTTTGCAAAACGATATACGCCGGAGCAGACGGCCCTGTTTCAAAAGGCGGTCGATTTTGCAAAGGAAGTGCACCGGGAGCAGAAGCGCGAGTCCGGCGAGCCATACTACATTCATCCGGAGGCCGTTGCCGAAATGGTCATGGAGATGGGCATGGACGCCGAAAGCGTCATTGCCGCGCTGCTGCATGATACGGTTGAGGACGGCGACAACATTACCGTCGCCCAGATTAACGAGATGTTCGGCCCGGAGGTGGCCAAGCTTGTCGACGGCGTAACAAAGCTGACCGCCTCCGGCAAGCAGACCTATATTACGAAGAAGCAGGAGCAGGCGGAGAATTTACGAAAGCTTTTTTTGGCTATTGCGGCGGATGTACGCGTCGTGATCATCAAGCTTGCGGACAGGCTGCACAATATGCGTACGCTCGCATACTGCAACCCCGGTAAGCGCGCGCGCAAAGCGAAGGAGACGCTGGAGGTTTACGCGCCGCTTGCGCACCGTTTCGGCATGGGCGCGCTGAAAGGCGAAATGGAGGATCTCTCCTTCATGTACCTGCTGCCGAAGGAATATGCATCAATCAAGCAGGAGTTTCTAAAGCAGCAGCAGGAGCGGAACGAAACGCTGGAGGACGCCAAGCGCATTATCGGAAAGCAGTTGAGCGACGCAGGCATCGAGGCGACGATCAGCGGCAGGCCGAAGCATTTGTATAGCGTATATCGCAAGATGCAGCGGCAGCAGACCGGCATGAACGAGGTGTACGACCTCATCGCCATCCGTGTGATCGTAAATTCCATTAACGACTGCTATGCGGCGCTTGGCGTTATTCACGCCGGTTGGAAACCGCTGCCCGGCCGGTTCAAGGATTATATCGCGACCCCGAAGCCCAACATGTACCGCTCGCTGCATACGACGCTCATTGCGCCAAACGGCATTCCATTCGAGGTGCAGATCCGTACGCAGGAGATGCATAAAACCGCGGAGTTCGGCATCGCGGCGCACTGGATGTATAAGGAAGGCCGGCAGGTGCAGTCCCTGCTCGACAAGAAGACGAGCTGGCTTAGGCAAATTGTCGAGGCCAAGGA
>CAYPLG010000015.1:25765-28900 GCA_964411535.1 uncultured Oscillospiraceae bacterium | reverse complement strand
CCGAACCCGCCAAGGATCTTTCCAAAATGAAGGTCGTCGCGCTGCTTTCAGGCGTTATCACGGATAACGGCTGGAATCAGATTTGCTACGAATCCGTCAAAAACATTTCGGACAAGTATGGCACGGAGCTCGAATACATTGAGAATATTGCAGTATCCGACATGGCCGAATACATTCGCACCTATGCCGAGGACAAGTACGACATGATTATCATTCATGGTTCGCAGTTCAAGGCCTCCGCCGAGGAGCTTGCGGTGCAGTATCCGGATTCGCATTTCTGCCTGTCCTATGGCTTCCGCGTCGATGAAAACACCGCCGATCAGGTTGCGGATATTCCGAACCTTGCGTACGTCGGCCCGGTGAACATGGGCGTGTTAATCGGCGCAATCATGGGTATCCTCACCGATACCAACAAGGTTGTTTTCCTTGGCGGCCAGGACATTCCGGCCATCACGGATATCGTATCCGGTATTGCGGAGGGCGTTTCCCTGACCAATCCGACTGCGGAAGTCAAGACCGACTATCTCGGCACGCTGACGGACGCGGATCTTGCCAAGGAGCGTGCGCTGGCTTACATCAACGAAGGCTATGACGTTGTGTCCGCTTCCGCAAACAGCGCGCAGCTGGGCTGCCTGTACGCTGCGGAGGAGAAGGGCGTGTACGCGCTGGGCTTCAACGGCGACCAGTACGGCATTGCGCCGGAAGCGGTTGTCCTGAGCGTGATGCGTAACTACCCCTCGATTTATGAGGACGTGTTCAAATCGATTGCGGAGGGCAATTGGAAGTCCGGCATGGTGGTGTACACCTTGAAGGACAACGGCACGATCGTTTCCGATTGGCATGGCTGGGACACGAAGCTGCCGAAAGAGAAGGTCGACGCCATCAATGAGGTCGTTGCGAAGCTGTATGCCGGCGAGCTTGGCGACTATTGATGCAATAACGTATCCTTTGTCCGGAGATTTCGAGCTGCTGCAACGTGGCTACGGAATCTCCGGATTCCTTTTTCGTAACCGTTTACTGAAGCGGTTGCTTTTGAAATTCTTTATGGGATTTCGAACGGATATCCTGCTTGCAAAAGCAAGGAAGAAAGTGGAACAGGAATGAAAGCGATAGATTCCGCAAAATTGAAAACGCAGACGAAAGCTTCGTTGCAGCAGGTAACCGTATCGTTTCTTGCGGTTGCCGTTGCGCTTGGGCTCGGCATGCTGTTGATTCGCCTGATCGGGTTTGACCCGGTTAAGGCCTTTTCAGCCATGTTGCAGGGCGCTTTCGGCAATGTAGGATCTTTTGGCGAAACGCTTGTCAAAATGTCCCCGTTGATCTTTACGGGCATGAGCTACGCGCTGGCAAACCGCTGCGGGCTGACCAACCTTGGTATGGAGGGGCAGCTGTATATGGGCGCACTCTCCGCGACCGCGGTCGGTATTTATGCGACCGGCCTGCCTGCGGTGCTGCACCTGCCGCTGACCATCCTCGCGGGGTTCGTCGGCGGGGGCGCTTGGGGCTTGATTGCGGGCGCGCTCAAGGTGCGCTTTGGCGCAAGCGAGATTATTACGACGGTCATGCTCAACACCATTGCCATCAACTTTATCGATTTTATGGTCAACGGGCCCATGATCGAGCCGCCGGGTATTAACTGCCAAACGCCGCCGATCCAGCCCAGCGCAGTGCTGCCGAACCTGATTCCGGAGACGCGTGCGCATTGGGGCTTCGTCATGGCGCTGCTGTTTGTATTTCTGTTCTGGCTGTTCCTCTGGCGCTGCAAAAAGGGTTACGAGGTGCGTGTTTCCGGCCTCAATATGACCGCGGCAAAATATTCCGGTATCAATACGGATCATAATATACTGCTTGTCATGTTCCTGGCGGGCGGCCTTGCCGGGCTTGCCGGCGCGAACGAGATTCTCGGCGTGCAAATCCGCATGATTCCGACGATTTCTCCGGGCTACGGGTTCGACGGCATCGCCGTTGCGTTAATCGGCAACAACTCGCCGATCGGCATTATTATCGGCGCGCTGCTCTTCGGTGCGTTCCGTGCGGGCGGCAACCGTATGCAGATTAAGGCCAAGGTGCCAAACTCCATCGTTGCGGTTATCCAGGCGTTGGTCATCATCGCCGTGGTTGCCAGCCAGATGCTGCTAGAAAAATGGAATGAGAAGCAGCTGAAGAACCAAAAACAGGAAAATTCTTAAGGAGGGAGAACGCAAATGACTATTTTTGAAACAATTGGCGGTTATCTCGCCTCCGATATCCGCATGGCGGCGCCGATTCTTCTTGCCGGGTTGGGATTGCTGCTTATCAACTGGAGCGGCCTGCTTAACATCGGTGCGGAGGGCACGATGCTCATTGCTACGCTGGTGGCGGTCGCCGGTTCTTACTATACCGGGAGCGTGTGGATTGGACTGCTGCTGGCGATGGCGTCCGGCGCGCTGGTTGGATTGCTGTTCGCGTTTTTAACGGTGACGCTCAAAGCCAATCAGACCGTTACCGGTGCGGCGATTAACATTCTTGGCTCCGGCCTATCCGCAACGTTAAACCGCGTGATCTTCGGCGTAAATACAACGATTGCCAAGATCGACACGTTCCAAAACCTTGCCATTCCCGGCCTGTCAAAGCTTCCGCTGATCGGCAACGCATTCTTTAACCAGATGCCGGTTGTCTATATCGCGTTTCTGATGGTGCCGGTTATTTCCTACTATCTGTTCCGCACGCAGTCCGGTCTGAACCTCCGGGCGGTGGGCGAGAACCCCCGTGTGGCGGATACGCTCGGCATCAATGTCGCCCGGACACAGTATTTGGCCGCGATTGCGGGCAGCGCCATTATTGCAATGGGCGGCGCTTTCCTCTCGACCGGCTTGTTGAATTTCTTCTCCGAGGACATGGTTTCCGGCCGCGGCTACATTGCGCTGGCCGCCGTTATTTTCGGCAAGTATAAGCCGACCGGCATAATGGTCGCCGCGCTCGTATTCATGGCGGGCAACGTGGTAAGCAACATCCTGCAAGTTGCAGGCGCTGCGATACCGTATACGTTCCTGACCATGATTCCGTATGTGCTCACGATCATCGCATTGGCTATGTTCGCAAGCCGCGCGGTCGCGCCCGCCTGCTCGTACTTGCGCAGGATCGGGTAGAGCGAGT
>CAYPLG010000015.1:25319-25755 GCA_964411535.1 uncultured Oscillospiraceae bacterium | reverse complement strand
CCGGCTTCCCTGGGCAAGCCGTACCGTCGCGGATAAGGAGGGAAGCAACATGGCAAAAATACTGGAGATGCAGCATATCTACAAACGTTTCCCCGGCGTGCTGGCAAACGAGGACGTCTGCCTGGACGTTGAGGCGGGCGAAGTGCATTCCCTGCTCGGCGAAAACGGCGCAGGCAAGAGCACGCTGATGAACGTACTGTGCGGGTTGTATAAGCCGACCTCCGGCGAAATCCTCATCGAAGGCAAGCGGGCGCGGTTCAACTCCGCGAAGGATGCAATGGCGATTGGAATCGGTATGGTGCACCAGCACTTTATGCTGATTCCTGCCCTGTCCGTTATTGAAAACGTGATTCTGGGAATGAGCGAAAATAAGGCGGTTCTGGATCTGGGCACCGCCTCCAAAAAACTGGTGGACCTGGCCAAAAAGTATAACATG
>CAYPLG010000015.1:12357-25309 GCA_964411535.1 uncultured Oscillospiraceae bacterium | reverse complement strand
GTGCACCAGCACTTTATGCTGATTCCGACGTTAACCGTTACGGAAAACTGCCTGATTGGCGCAAAGGACGCCGGCGGACTGCACCTCGATACCAAGGGCGCCGCCAAAAAGATTGCGGAGCTTGCGGAAAAGTACAGCATGGACATCGACCCGAACGCAAAGGTCGGGGATCTTTCCGTTGGACAGATGCAGCGCGTGGAGATTATCAAGGTGCTGTACCGCGGGGCGCGCATCCTCATTTTGGATGAGCCGACCGCCGTTTTGACGCCGCAGGAGACAGGCGAGCTGTTCAACATGGTTCGTTCGCTTACGGCGAATAACTTTACAGTGTTGTTCATCAGCCATAAGCTCAATGAGGTAAAGGAAATTTCCGACCGCGTGACGGTGCTGCGGCTTGGCAAAACCTTTGGCACATATAACACGAAGGATTGCTCCATCGAGCAGCTCGCGCACCTGATGGTTGGCCGCGAGGTGGACTTTACCGTAAACCGTGCGGAGCAGGAAGCTGGACAGGTGCTTGTGTCCATACGCGATCTGGCGTTGGACCGCGGCAAGAGTGGCGGCAGCCGTATCCTCGACGGCGTAAACCTGGATGTGCATGCGGGCGAGGTGCTTGGCATTGCGGGCGTGGACGGCAACGGGCAATCCGAAATGATCGAGTGCCTGACCGGTATGCGCAAGGCGACCGCCGGAACGGCGATGTATGATGCGCACGATCTGCTTAGCAGTACGACGAGAAAGATCATGGCGGACGGTATTTCGCACATACCGCAGGACCGGCAGAAGACCGGGCTTGTTATGCCGATGTCGCTTGTGGAAAACTTTGCGTTGCAGGATTACTACAAGCCCGCGTTTGGCAAGGGCGCATTGCTCAACTGGGGATATGTGGAGGAGTACAGCAAAAAGCTGATTTCCGACTTTTCGGTGAAAACACCGACCTGCTTTGAGCTTGCGCAGAACTTGAGCGGCGGCAACCAGCAGAAGGTCGTGGTCGCGCGCGAGGTAAGCCGCAGCCCGAAGCTGCTGATTGCCATGCACCCGACGCGCGGGTTGGACGTTGGCGCGATCGAGTACATCCATCACAAGTTAATTGAACAGCGTGATCATGGCGTGGGCATTCTGCTCGTTTCCACGGAGCTGGAGGAGATATTGAAGCTTAGCGACCGGATTGCGGTTATGTACGAAGGACGCATTATGGGCATTGTCAAACCCTCCGAAACCAGTGTGGAGGAGATGGGACTGATGATGGGCGGGAAACCCCTTTCGGAAATTCGGGGGAAGACCGCTTAACCTTGTCCCACAGGGACGATGCGCCGGACAGCGCAGAAGTAAGGGAGCCGGATACCGTTTGTGTCCGGCTCCCTTTGTGCTCCGGGGTATGCGCGCGATATGTAAACATGCAGTCTTTGAAAGTCGGCGGGGTTATGTACGGACGCACGGATAGCGACGGTAAAAGGAATCGAGTATGCCGCGCAGCGTCGTATCAAGGCGGGACAGCGCTTTCTGTCGGATAAAATCCGGTATGCCATAGAACGCCTCCGCAATTGCGCCGGTGATGCAGGCGATGGTGTCCGAATCGCCGCCGATGGATACGGCGTTGCGCACGGCGTCCTCGTAATCCGTGCTTTCCAGAAAGGCAATAACGGCCTCCGGCACGCTGCCCATGCAGCTTACGTCAAACGTATACGTCGGGCGAATCTCTTCGAGCGTTCGATTGAGCGGATAGTCAAAATCCATATCGATACACTGGCGAATGCTGTCCTTTGTTGCGCCGGTCCGCGCCATGAATATTGCGGTAGCGACAGCCTCCGCACCGCGGATTCCCTCCGGATGGTTATGCGTAACCGCCGCGCTAAGTCGGGCAAAGCGTTGCACATCGGCGAGCGTATCAAACGCCCATGCGACGGAGGAGACGCGCATGGCGGAGCCGTTTCCGTAACTGTTGTAAGGCGCGGGATCGTCGGAGAAAATCCAGCCGATGAAATGACCGCCGTAACCCGCATGGGGGTATAGCCGGCCGAGACGCTGCATGGAGGCGATGATTGCCGCCGAGGTACGAGCTTCGTCGCCGTTCCCCGCCAGGATACCCTCCGCGACGGCGAGCGTCATAATGGAATCGTCCGTTGGTTCGCAGCCGCGCCCAAACAGAGGAAAGTTCTTTGTCTTGTTGTTGTGCCATTCATAGATGGAGCCAATGATATCGCCCGCAATTGCGCCAAGCATGGGTCTACAACCTCCTGTAGCAATATTGGTGTACCGACAGCTGCGTTGCCGTTTATTGCCCGGATTGCTATGCGCGTGCTTTCCAGAGGTAGCAGCCGGTGAACGCAACAGCGTTCGATCCGTAATGGTAGGCAAGGCCGTTATCCCGGCAGACGTCCAAGACGAGCAGGCCATACGCTTCCATCGCCGGAAAGGCGCGTTCGGGAAGGCGGCAGGGCGCATCCGGATAGGCGCAGGATTGGCAAGCGTTGCAGCAACCGGCGCCAAGGGGCAGCAACTCCGAAACAATGCCGCGCAGCGCTTTTGCAAAGGCGGCGAAGCGGGCCTGATGCGCTTTCTCCACCGCGCGCATGGCGGCGTAGTCAAAGCCGTCCGCAATTGGCCCGACGGACTGGACAAGAAGCCCGTCCGTACGCATTTGTATGCGCGCGTCGCACTCTGGGAGGGTGCCGCAACCCGGCGGGCAGGTCCAGCAACTGCCGTACATTCCGCATCGGTTGGCCTCGCAGGCCTTTCGTACGGCGTGCAGCGGATGCAGCGAACCGATGGATAACGGCGCGGCATGCGAAAAACCGGCGGCAAGCGCCTGTTCGACATAGAAGACTGCGCTCGTGTCATGCATGGGCGTTAGCCTCCGGAAAGGGTAGTTCCGCAACAAAGCGATCCATAAAAGCGGGCCGTCCACCCAGATCCAGGTATTCCGTGCTGCTTGCGAGCGTATCCGCCATCGTTCTTTCCGCGTCGCTGTGTGCGGCGAGCTTTGCGCCTTCGCCGGCGGCGTTGCCGATGCTTTCCGTACGATGCAGCAATTCCGGCGGGATAAGCCCGATAGCGCACGCATTTTTCGCATCCAGATAATTGCCGAAAGCGCCCGCAATCAGCACGCGGTCGATATCGGCAATGGAAATCGCCAACGCGTCGGCCAGTAGATGCACGCCTGCGGCCATGGCCGCCTTTGCCAACTGCAATTCCCGCACGTCCTGCTGTGTCAGCAGGATGGGCTCGCCGCTTTCCGTTTCATTGCCGGGGACGACGATAAACGCGCGCACATTGCCGGGCAGGGTGATCACCCGCCGGGAGAAGGCCGCGTCGCAGCGCAACAGACCGCTATTGGTAAGCGTACCGGCGGCAAGCAGACACGCGGCAATGTCGACGAGGCCGCTGCCGCAGATGCCGACAGGCTTTCCGCCGCCGATAACAGAGCAGGAGAGTTCGCCGTCTTTTAGCTGTGCATGATCGATTGCGCCGGTCGCGCCCCGCATGCCGCAGCGGATTTTTGCGCCCTCGAACGCAGGGCCCGCCGCCGTGGAGCAGGCGATGCGCCGCGCAGCGTTGCCCAGCATGAGCTCGCCGTTGGTGCCAATGTCCATCAGCAACGTATTGCCGGATAGCGTGGGAAAGTCGGTTGCAAGCAGGCACCCGACGGTATCCGCTCCAACAAAGCCTGCGATCAGCGGAAGCACATGCACGGGCGTATCCGGCGGGAGGGAAAGCGCGAGCGCTCCGGCGGAAGTTGTAACGGCGGCAGGGTCGTGCGGCTGAAACGGCGCGTGCGTAAGCGGTTCCGGCGAAATGCCGAGCAGCAGGTGCTGCATGACGGTGTTGCCAACGACGGCGCAGCGCGTGATTGCATTGGTGGAAATATGCGCGTCGCTTATGCATGCGGTGATGGCCCGGTTCATGGCGGCGACCACTGCGCGCTGCAATTCCGCCCCTCCGTGGGCGAGGGCATAGCTTGCGCGCGTCATGACGTCCGCGCCAAAGCTTGCCTGCGGATTGCTTTGCCCGTTTACGGCAAGCTGCCGCCCGTCGCGGCCGGAAAGAAGATAGCAGACGATGGTGGTGGTGCCGATATCGAACGCGAGGTCGTATCCGTCATGCGGCGTGGCGGCAATGCCCCTGCGCACGCCGTGGGTTAGCACGTTGATTTTTGCGGATGCGGGAAGATGCACCGTCATATCCTGCGTAACAACGGTTTGGCAGGCGAGAACAGAGCGGTCGACGCCATCCGCCGTGACGGTGACGCGGCATTTTCCGCATTGGCCGTTGCCGCCGCAGTCTGCCTCCTGCATGGCGCCGCAGTTTCGCGCAAGGTCGTATAACGACGCGCCTTCGCCCGCCGTTACCGCAATATCCTGCGGCAAAAACCGTACCCGATACTGGTTTGCCATGAAAACATGCTCCTTTGGCGTTACTGCACAAGCGCTTTTGCCGTAACGGCCGCCGCCGCCGCATCGGGGCTGTATCCGTCCGCGCCGATGGCTGCGGCGAACGCCTCCGTAACGGGCGCGCCGCCGACAATAATCTTAAAACGCCGGTTCTCCAACGCGTGCAGCGTCTGCACGATCCCCTGCATTGCGGGCATGGTCGTGGTCAGCAGCGTGGAAAGCGCGACAATCTTAACGTCAGGATGCTCCATAATGGCGGCGATGAACCGTTCCGCCGGTACATCTACGCCGAGGTCAAGCACTGTGAATCCGGCGCTTTCCAGCATCATGGCGACAAGGTTTTTGCCGATGTCGTGCAGATCCCCCGCAACCGTGCCGATGACGACCTTGCCAAGCGCGCCCGCCGCGCCTGCGGCGAGGCTCGGTTTCAGCACCTCGACGCCTTTTTTCATCGTGCGGGCGGCGACAAGCATCTCCGGCACGAACGCTTCGCCGCGGGTAAAGCGCTCTCCGATTTCCGACATGGCTTCGATCATAGCGTCGTTCAAAATCGCGTTTGGGTCCGCACCGGCGGAAAGCGCGCGGGTTACCAGTTCTTCAATGGTTTTCATTTGCCCGGCCATTACCGCGGATTTGATTTCCGCAAGATGCGATTGCTCCGCATCCGGCGCGGGAGCCGGAGCCGCATCGCCTTGCGGCAGGTTGCCGGACAAAACGGCAAAGTCCGTTTCCGACGCGCCGATATAGGAAAGGCAGAAGGCGTCACGAGAAAGCAGCGCATCCGCCGCATAGCGCAGGCCGCGCATTTCGCGGCTGGTGGGGTCGATGATTGCGCTGTCCATCCCGGCTTGCATCGCCAGCACAAGGAACGCCTGGTTAATGAACTTCCTCGAAGGCAAGCCAAAGGAGATATTGGACAGCCCGCTTGTGATGTGAACGGCGGGGTAGCGGCGGCGGATTTCGCGTGCGCACGCGGAAAACGTGGCGAACGCGGTTGTGTCTGTCGAGAGCGCGACGACAAGCGGATCGATAAAAAGACGCTCCGGCGCAATGTGGTATTCCTCCGCGCGGCGCATAATATTCTCCAGCACGGTGATGCGGCGGTCGACGGAGTCCGGTATGCCGGTATCGTCGCAAAGCAGCGCGACGCAACGCCACCCGGTATTGGCGATTGCGGGGAAGAGCACGTCGATCTTTCGCCCTTCAAGGGAAACGGAGTTGATCATCCCTTCGCGCTTGCAGAAGGGGATGGCGGCGGCGATAGCGTCCGGATTCGGACTATCGAGGCAAATGGGAAGCGTAGTCGCCTCCTGCACGATATCGATCATCCATTTTAGGGTTTCCACTTCGTCGCTGACGGCAACCGACGCGCAAATATCGAGATAGTCTGCGCCGGCCTGCGCCTGCATGCATGCGCGCGCACGAATGAAGTCCGCGTCCCTGTGCGCGATTGCGTCCGCAACGGCGGGTATGGAACCGTTTAGCTTTTCGCCGATTATGATCATGAAGAGCACCCCTTACTCCGAATTTTGCTATTCTATATAATAGCATATATTTATAAATCTGTCGCGCAAAGCCGCCTGTTCATGGCAAGAATGCGAGGGAAAAGCCGTTGCGTGGCGCGGTCTTGTTGACAAGCGGCGGCGGGGCGATATAATGGAAATCAATTAGAGGCATGTGCAGGACGCGCTGTTGCGCCGTTGCAAATACGTTTTGCAGCGAGGGAACACGGATGCAAATTCCGGGCTATCCCAGTAACCGTATCGCTTTTCCAACCGGGAAGGCCAAGCCGGGAACCTGCTTGCACAGGGAATTCACCTGGGGGTATGGAAGGCTGATGCATGTAGGCATTTACCAAACCTGACGCTCCCGTTTTATGCGGGGGCGTTTGCGTTTTTCCATGCTGCTTCTAAAAATGGAAAGAGGTGGTTCGGATGATTGGACGAAAAGGAATGTCTTTGTTACTGTGCGCGGCGCTGCTGTTTGCGATGCTGACCGGCTGCATGCCGGTGACGCAGACGACGCTGGAAACGACGCCGAAGGAAATTGGTATGGAGACTGCCGGTACGGAGGCGGGCGACGCTGCGACGAAAAAGGAAAGCGGCGTTTACTTTACCGATATGGGCGGCAATGCAATTTCGCTTCCGGCCCCCGCAACGCGTATCGTCGCGCTGACGCCGGCGGATGTAGAAATCCTGTTCGCCATTGGCGCGGGGGAAACCCTTGTCGGCTGTGGCGAGTACTGCAACTACCCGGCGGAGGCGCAGTCGGTTCCGGTTATGCAGACGGGCACGGAGCTGCATTTGGAGCAGCTTCTGGCGGCGAAACCGGAGGTTTTGCTGCTGAACCCCGCAATGCTGGCGACGGGCTCCGTCGCGGAAACGCAGGCGCAGGTGGACCGGCTTGCGGATGCGGGCGTGACGGTTGTTGTTTCCAGTGCGTTTGATATTGCGGGCGTATACGAGGCCATCGATATGCTTGGCGCACTGACGGGGAAAGCAGCGGAAGCGCAGACGCTTGTTTCCTCGATGCAGGAAGCGTTTGCGGAAGTGTCAAACGTAGAAAGCGCCGCCGGTAAGACTGTGTATTTTGAAATTTCGCCGCTTGCATACGGCCTTTGGACCGCAGGCGCGGGCACGTTTATGGACGAGATTGCGAAGATGCTGGGGCTTACCAACTGCTTCTCGGATGTGGTCAACTACGCCGGGATTTCGGAGGAGCAGGTAATTGCGCGCAATCCGGACTACATCGTTACGATTACGATGTATTTCGGGGAAGGTCCAACGCCGGAGGAGGAGATTATGGCGCGCCCTGGGTGGGAGAACGTGACCGCCGTGCAAACGGGCGCAATTCTCGCGCTGCAAAACGATGAACTGTCGCGGCCCGGCCCGCGGCTTGCGGAGGGCGCAAAGCTGCTGTGCGCGTTCGTCGATCAGGCGCATGCGCTCGATAACGCCGCATAGTAAGCAGGGAGGTCGGCAGGATTGCATAAGCAGGGCGAAAGATTTTCCGCCACGGAATACATACTGTTTTTTGCGGTGACGCTGGCAGTGTTTTTGCTGAGCATTTCGATTGGTTCCGTGCGAATTTCACCGTTGGAAACGGCAAAGCTGCTGATCGACGCAATTGCCGGAAGGCTTACGGCAGCGCAGAGGACAGCGCACACGATTTTGTTTTCCGTGCGGCTGCCGCGCGTGCTGAATGTGGCGTTGACGGGCGCGGCGCTTTCCGTCTGTGGCTGCGCCATGCAGGGCTTGCTGCGCAATCCGCTTGCGGACGGTTCGACGCTTGGCGTTGCCTCCGGGGCGTCGCTTGGCGCGGTGATCGCCATTGCGTTTGGCGTATCCATACCCGGCTTGCCGTTTGCCGCAACAAGTGTTCTGGCGGCGTTGTTCGCGTTTCTTTCGCTGCTGCTGATTCTTACGCTTGCGTACCGGCTGGATTACTCGCTTTCTACAAATACGATCATTTTGATTGGCGTAATCTACTCCATGTTTGTTTCCAGCATACTCAGCCTGATTATCACGATGGCGCCGGAGCGGCTTAAGCAGATTACCTTTTGGACGATGGGGAGCCTTGCGGGCAGTACGTATGCCGATGCGCTGGCGTTGACGATTGCGCTAATAGTGTTTGGCGGCATACTGTGCCTGCATGCGCGGGAGCTCAACGCCTTTGCCGTGGGCGAGGACAACGCGCGGCATGTCGGCGTACCTGTCCGGCGCACGAAGCTTACCGTCATGTTCGCGGTATCCGCATTGATCGGCGTGTGCGTTTCCATCGGCGGAACCATCGGGTTTGTGGGGCTTGTTACGCCGCATATGGTGCGGATGATCGTTGGGCCTAACCATAGGCGGCTGCTGCCCGCAAGCGCCTTTGCAGGCGCAATTTTCCTGATGTTGTGCGATGCTGCCGCTCGTGTGCTGCTTTCCCCGAAGGAGCTGCCGATTGGCGTGGTTACGTCGTTTATCGGCGCGCTTTTGTTCGTGTACATATTTTACACGGCGAGGAGGAAAGGGCATGCTTGATGTGCAGAACCTGACGGTTCGGTATGGCGATCTTACCGTAGTGGACGGCGCGTCCTTCCATGTGCAGGCGGGGCAGTGGCTTATGATCGTCGGGCCAAACGGGGCGGGAAAGAGCACGATTATCAACAGCATTTCGCAGGGAACGCCGTACGGGGGCGCAATCCGGGTCGCCGGGGAGGATATCGGGACGCTGCGGCCAAGCGCGATTGCGCGGAAGCTTGGGGTGCTTATGCAGAGTCATTCCGTGGGCTATGCCTATACGGTGGAGGAAGTTGTGCGCCTGGGCCGGTACGCCTATGCGCCATCGGCGCTTCATCCGCGCTGCAAAGGGGACGATTCGGCGGTAACGGACGCGCTTATCGCAACGGGGATGGAGGAATTGCGAAGGCAGTCCGTGCTGCAACTTTCCGGCGGGGAACTGCAAAGGACGTTTCTTGCGCAGCTTTTTGCGCAGGATCCGCCGCTGTTGCTACTGGACGAGCCAACGAACCACTTGGACCTTGCGTATCAGCAGGCGGTGTTTGCACTATTAACGGAATGGCTGAAGCAGCCGGGGCGCGCAATTGTGTCCGTTGTGCATGATTTGAGCCTTGCAAAAAAGTACGGTACGCACGCATTGCTGCTCAATCGCGGAAAAACGGTCGCTTGCGGGGCAATACGGGATACGCTTACGAAGGAGAACCTTATGCGCGCATACGGGATGGATGTGTATGCGTGGATGCAAACGCTGCTTTCGCAGTGGGAAAACGGGGAGGAACGTGCGACAGATGGAGTTTACACAGCTTGACCGGGCAATTCGCCCGCTGGATACACGCGCAATGGAGCAGGCGCGCCAGCGCCTGAACAGTATTGCAAAGCCGGTCGGGAGCCTTGGCCTGCTAGAGGACGCGGTGATACGGCTGGCCGGAATACAGCGCACCGCAGACGTTGTGATCGACCGGCGCGCCGTCGTGGTGATGTGCGCGGATAACGGCGTGCTAAAACAAGGCGTGGCGCAGACGCCGGGCGAAATCACGGCGGTGATGTCCGGCGTGATTGCGGCGCGCCGTTCCTCCGTATGCATTATGGCGGACTATGCCCATGCGGACGTGCTGCCCGTCGACATTGGCGTTGCAAAGCGGATGCACTGCCCCGGCATGCTCGACCGGCACATTGCGGACGGTACGGCGGACATGACGGCGGGACCGGCCATGACGCATGCAGATGCGATGCGCGCACTGGAAACGGGGATTGCCGTCGTGCGGGATTGCCGGGCGCAAGGGTATCGCCTGCTGGCAACGGGCGAAATGGGCATTGGAAACACAACGACCTCCAGCGCGGTTGCAAGCGTGCTGCTCAACCGCAGCGTTGCGGAGATGACCGGGCGCGGCGCGGGACTTTCCGAAGAGGGACTTGAACGGAAGACGGCGGCCATCACGCGCGCAATTGAGATCAACCGGCCGGAGCCTGCCGATGCGCTGGATGTCGTTAGCAAGATTGGTGGGTTCGATATCGCGGGCCTTGCCGGTGTATGCATCGGCGGCGCGCAGTACGGCGTGCCCATATTGATCGACGGCTTTATCAGCGCCGTTTCCGCGCTTGTCGCGGTGCTGCTTTGCCCGGCGGTGCAGCCGTACCTGTTGGCGAGCCATGCTTCCGCGGAGCCTGCGAGCAGGGCGGTGCTGGAAGCGCTTAGTCTTTCGCCGGTGATTCATGCGGGCATGCGCCTGGGCGAGGGTACGGGCGCGGTGGCGATGCTGCCGTTACTGGACATGACGCTGCGGGTATACAACGAGCTTTTAACGTACGCCGACATCGGCATGTAGGGGGGAGGGACAACATGCGCATACTGCTCACCGGCGGCTCCGCCTGCGGAAAGAGCACCTATGGCGAAGCGCTGCTGGCACGTTCGAAGGGGCCTCGCTACTATCTTGCCACCATGCGCCCGTATGGGGAGGAGAGCCGGGAGAAGATTGCCCGGCATCAAAAAATGCGCTTGCACAGCGGATTTATTACCATCGAACGCGAAACCGATGTTGGCGGCGTTACGCTGCCGGAGCGCGGCTCCTTACTGCTTGAATGCATGTGCAACCTTCTGGCGAACGAAATGTTCGACGACGCCGGACGTGTGTTCGATGTACGAGACAAGCTGCTTGCGGATGTGGAGGCGCTTTATCGGCAATGCGAAACGTTTATTGTTGTAACCAACGACGTCGGCAGCGACGGCGGCACGTTCGACAGGTCTACGCGCGCCTATATCGATGCGTTGGGGCAGATCAACTGCGCGCTTGCCATGCGGTTTGATGCGGTGTATGAGCTTGTGTGCGGAATACCGCTTGTGCGAAAGGGGAAATTGCTGTGACGGTTTTACGCAGCGTTGCAATGGCGATGGCTTGCTTTTCAAAGCTGCCTGTTCCGAAGGTGGAATGGGAGGCGAAGAACATGCGGTATATGCTTGCCGCGTTGCCGGTTGTCGGGCTTTTCATCGGCCTGTTTTTGATCGGATGGTTCCGCTTATGCGCTCTGCTGGGCTTTCAGAGCATACTGTTTGCCGCCGGGGTTACGTTGCTGCCGGTTCTTGTAACAGGTGGCATTCATATGGACGGCTACTGCGATACGGTGGATGCGCTGAGCAGCCATGCCGAACCCGCGCGAAAGCTTGCTATCCTGCATGATCCGCATCCCGGCGCATTTGCCGTCGTGTTCACCGTGGTCTGGCTACTGTCGTATTTTGCGTTGGCGACGCAGCTTGCGGGGAATATGCAAACGGCGCTTCTACTCTTGGCGCTGCATGTTATGAGCCGGATTATGGGCGGATTTGCCGCGCTTTCCTTCCCGCTTGCCGGAAGCGGCGGCATGCTCGCCATGATGCAGGGCGCGGCTTCCACGCGCCCTGCCAAAGCGATACTTGCCGTTGCTTTTATCCTGTGTACGGCGGCAATGGCCTGGCTGTCGCTGCCCGTTGGCGGCGGGATGACGGTTACCGCGGTGCTGTGTACGCTTGCGGTACGGCGGATGGCGATGCGACAGTTTGGCGGGATGCGCGGCGATATCGTAGGGTATTTAATTGCGGTTTGCGAGCTTGCGATGCTGGCGGCGATGGTTTTACTGGAGGGGGTGCTTTCGTTATGATACTGGTAATTGGCGCAATGGCGTCCGGTAAACGGGCATATGTGCGTTCGCTTGGGTACGCGGACGCGGATATTGCCGACGGTGTGCTGGATAACCGGCCGGTGCTTGACAATCTGCAAAAGCTGGTATTTGCCGATCCGGCGGGGAGCGCGGCGCTTTACGATGTGCTTTTGCAAAAGGAGGTTGTCGTGTGCAACGAGGTTGGCAGCGGTATCATTCCGATGGAGGCCGGCGCGCGTATGGCGCGGGAAGCGACAGGTAGGCTTTGCAACCGGCTGGCGGCTTCGGCGGAGACGGTCGTCCGGCTTGTTTGCGGGCTGCCATCGGTGATCAAGGGATAGGGTATGGCGTTGCAGCGCTTGCAAGGCTGCATTGACGCTTGGCACATAACGCTTTTGCAAGATCAAAAAGACAGGAGCGCCGAAATGGCGCTCCTGTCTCTGTAGCTCTGTGTAATCGATCAATCGTAGACGAGCAGGGCGATCATCGGATCATCGATGTTCTCTGCATTGTACCACTGTGCGCCGGTGTCGATGTCGGCAACGGTCTCACCGTTGGCGGCCTTGACGGCCAGATCGACGGCCTTGTAACCAATCTGGTACGGATCCTGCGTGACGGAGCCATAGAACCAACCGTTGCGGATGGCGTCCTTCTGCGCTTTGCCGGCGTCGAAGCCAGCAACGATCAGATCGGCGTACTTGCCGCCGTCCGCCAGCGCCTGACCATCTTCAACCGCTGCAAGGAAACCGGTGACGGTGCCTTCGTTGGAGCAGAAGATCGCGGCGATGCCGTTGGTTGCCAGCAGAAAGTTGGCGGCGGTCTGAACCGCAACCGCCTCGGTGGTGGCGGAGATCTCAACGCGGATGATGATAGCGGGATTCTCTACTTTATTTTCCCACTTCGTGTGGCCTTCGACGGAGACTTTACCGGCCTGGTAGGTCTCGGCGATTTCCTTCATCTTGTTGACGAAACCAGTGGTACGGCCGGTCACGGAAGCGGAGACGGCGTCCTGCGAGAGGCAGCCGATGACGACGGGCGCTTCGGGTGTTGCAGCCTGCATCTTGGCGACGAGGTCAGCGTTCTCGTTGAACTTCGTGGCGGCAAGCGCTGCAGCGGCTTCGTTATTCGTGGAGGCGGTCGCTTTGACGGCGCCGGTGGTGTCGCCCGGTACGCCGGAGTCAAATCCGATTACCGGAATGTTCTTTTCCGCGCACTCTTCGAGGATCTCGGTGACAGCCTGGGTATCCAGAGCGGCCAGTGCCATCGCCTTCGGGTTCTTGGCGAGTTCCTTCTTGACCATGTCGACCTGCGCGGCGATTTCCGTCTCGGAAGCTGGGCCGTCGAAGTAGATTTCTACGCCCAGATCCTTGGCGGCGTCTTCGGAGCCGGTCTTAACGGCTTGCCAGAACTGGTGCTGGAAACCCT
>CAYPLG010000015.1:11145-12347 GCA_964411535.1 uncultured Oscillospiraceae bacterium | reverse complement strand
TACATCTTTTCGGCCTCAGCGGGTGCGGCCTCAGGCGCTGCTTCGGCTGCGGGTGCGGCTTCAGCGGCGGGGGCTGCTTCGGCTGCGGGAGCCGCTTCAGCGGCGGGGGCTGCCGGTGCTGCGCATGCAAATGCGCTTGCAACCATGGCCAGGCAGAGTACGATTACGAGCAGTTTCTTCATCAAATGTATCCTCCTGTTTTTTATTAAGCTACAGCCGGTTTGCGGCTGGGTGCTTACGGTAGGTTAGTTCTTCTTGATGCGGTTGGCGGCTTTGTTGCGCTGTATATCGAGCAGCACGGCGCCGATGACCACAAGGCCGGTGAAGAACGTTTGCCAGGGCGCCTGCAATCCACAGGCGGAAAGGCCGTTTTTGAGTACGGACATAATGAATA
Organism: uncultured Oscillospiraceae bacterium; assembly: GCA_964411535.1. Taxonomy (GTDB): domain Bacteria; phylum Bacillota; class Clostridia; order Christensenellales; family CAG-138; genus CAYPLG01. Next base: position 11,953 of record CAYPLG010000015.1, on the reverse strand, counting down.
CGCCGATTAGCGTGCCGACCATGGTGCCGGTACCGCCCGCCATGGACGTGCCGCCGATAACCACGGCCGTAATGCCGTTCATTTCCTGTCCGTTACCGGTACCCGGTGTGATGGTGGTGTACGCGGCGGCGTAAAAGATGCCGGCGAGCCCGGAGAAAATGCCGCATACGGTGAATACAAGAATCTTCCACTTGTCCACATCGATACCGGAGAGACGCGCTGCTTCCTCGTTGCTGCCGATGGCGTAGGTGTAGCGGCCGAATTTGGTTTTATGCAGCAGCAGTGCAGCAATAATAAAGAATGCGATGAGCCAGAGCGCGCCTACCGGGAAACCTTTGATGCCGAAGATGTTGGCGCGAATAAAAACCTTTTTGAACCAACCGCCGATCTCCGCCGTGGCGGTCGGCCAGGTCTGCGACTGCACCTTGGTAATGATGGAACCAAAGCCCATGGACATGTTCATCGTACCCAGCGTGCCGATAAACGGCGGCAGCTTGAGCTTGGCGATGAGGATGCCGTTTAGCAGGCCGAACAGCGCGCCCGTCGCTACGGTTAGCACAAGCGCAAGGCCCAGCGGCCATTTGCCGACGTTGAACGCATATGCGCCAAGCAGCGCGGAGCACATCATGACCGTACCGAGGGAAAGGTCGATACCGCCCGTGATGATGACAAACGTTACGCCAAACGCCATGAAGCCGATGTAATAGCTGGACTCCAGGATGTTCTTTAACGTATCAACCGAAAAGAAGCTGTTGCCGAAAATTGAGAAGAAAACATAGAGGATAACCAGTGCGGCAGGTGCAAGCAG
>CAYPLG010000015.1:0-11135 GCA_964411535.1 uncultured Oscillospiraceae bacterium | reverse complement strand
GCGCTTGCATATTCAGCTTTTTCTTATTCAAAGACTCCATTTTGTTTTACCCCACTTCCCGCATCGTTGCATAGTTCATGATTTTTTCCTGATCGGCGTCTTCGATCTTTAATTCGCCGGTGACCTTACCCTCGCACATAACGACGATACGATCGCTCATCCGGAGCAATTCCGGCATTTCGGAGGAAATCATGATAATGGACTTTCCTTCCGCGGCGAGATTGTTCATGAGCTTGTAAATCTCATTTTTTGCACCGACGTCAATGCCGCGCGTAGGCTCGTCAAAAATCAGGATATCACAGTTGCGTAAAAGCCACTTTGCGATAACAACCTTCTGCTGGTTACCGCCGGACAGGCTTTTAATTCGTGTCTTGATCGTGGGGGTTTTGATGCTGATTTTGTCAACATATTCGGCAGTCGACTTTTGAATCTTTGCATCCTTGACGAAGGGGCCGCTTACAAATTCTTCGAGGGACGGCAGCACGGTGTTGTCCGAAACGGCGAGCCCAAGGCAAAGGCCAAACTGCTTGCGATCCTCGGAGAGATAGCCGATGCCTGCGGATACCGCGTCGATCGGCCGCTTGATGCTGACGGTCTTCCCGTTGACCTTCACAGTACCGGAGTCGATCGGATCCGCCCCGAAGATCAGGCGCGCGGTTTCCGTACGGCCTGCGCCGACCAGGCCTGCAAGGCCGAGAATCTCGCCCTTCTTCAGGTTAAAGGACACGTCGGTTACGTCAATCGAATTCAGGTTCTGGACTTCCAGCACGACCGCTGCGTCGTCGGGAACGTTGGATTTTGTCTTCGGTTCCTCGTAGATCACGCGGCCAACCATCATGCGGATGATTTCGTCAAGCGTAATCTCCTCGGTGTTGACCGTGCCGACGTATTGGCCATCGCGCATAACCGTAATACGGTCGGATATCTGCTTGAGCTCCTCCATACGATGGGAGATGTATACGATGCCCACGTTCCGCTCCTTAAGGCGGCGGATAAACAGGAACAGCTCCTCGATCTCCGTCTCGGTAAGAGGCGCGGAGGGTTCGTCCATGATCATGATGCGCGTGTTGGGAAAGGAAAGCGCCTTGGCAATTTCGACCATCTGTTGCTTAGCGACGGTCAGCGTTTTGACAAGCGTCGTTGGCGCAATTTTAATATCCAGCGAATCAAGCAGCTCGGTTGTCCTGCGATTCTGCTCCTTTTTGTCGAGGAAAACACCGCTTGTTGGCTCGCGGCCAATGAAGATATTCTCGGCGACCGTCAGATCCCGCATCAAATTGAGCTCCTGATGGATGATGCAGATACCCTTGTCCTGCGCGTCTTTGGGCGAGAGTATCTCCGTCGGCTTGCCGTACAGCTCGATGGTTCCGCCATCCTTCTGATAGATACCGGTCAGCACCTTCATCAGAGTGGATTTTCCTGCGCCGTTTTCGCCGACCAGTGCGTGCACCTCGCCGGCGTTCAACTCAAAATGGACGTCGTCAAGCGCATGTACGCCGGGGAAATACTTTTGGATTCCTTGCATACGGAGGATGGTATCGCTCACAGTATCACCTCGAAATCATGATTATCCAGTACAGTTTGTAAAACAGGTGTAATTCGCTCAAAACGCGTAACGTTTCGCTTTCTTGCATTCTAACATACGCGAAACTGCGAAGTCAATAGCAATTTTAGAACAATTCTGAACAAGCGTTATACGGAAATTACAATCTGCGTCATATACGTGAAAAATCGAGAAACCTTGGGTATTTGGCGGTTGCAATAGATTTCGTTGACATGCGAATTGCATTCATGCTACAATAACACAAATAAAACGTTTCGCGTGATCTGCTGAATGGAACGATGTTTTAGGGGAGAATATCTTTGTGGCAACCATAAAGGACGTAGCAAAATATACGGGGCTGTCGCTTGCGACAATATCCAAATATCTAAACGGCGGCAATTTGCGTGCGGAGAATCGCATAAAAATTGAAGAGGCTGTCGAATTGCTGGGTTACCGCGTCAACCGGAACGCGCGCAGTTTGAAGACGAGCCGGACCATGACCATCGGCGTGGTGATGCCAACGATGTCCGTGCCGTTTTTCGGCAGTGTGCTTGCCTCGCTGGACGAATGCCTGCGCGAGGCGAACTATACTTCGTTCGTGTGCAGCTACGAGTTTGACCGCGAGCTGGAGCTTGAAAAGCTGCGGACATTAAGCAACAATAATGTAGACGGAATCGTACTTGTCGCGCAGCATATTGACGGCGGCGATATCGAAAGAATCCGGGAGGCGTCCGGCCGCAATATTCCTATCGTTCTTGTGGACCGCACCGTGCCGAATTTTGCTTGCGACACGGTGGTAATCGATAACCTCAACGCCACTTATGGCGCGACGGAGCAGCTTATCAACGCCGGGCACCGCCGCATCGGCATCATTGTCGGCCCGCTTGACATTTCTACGGGCTACGAGCGCATGACGGGATATAAGCGGGCGCTTGCCGATTATGGCCTTCTGGAGGACGGCGGATCCGTTCGCGTGGGTGACGGGGAACCGAGCGCGCTTGTGCAGATTGGCAGCTATGATTTCGAGTCCGGATACCGGTTGTTCAATACATTTATGGATATGGACGCCCCGCCGACTGCGCTTTGCGTAACGAACTATGATATGACGCTTGGGGCGGTGACGGCCGCGCATGAGCGCAATATTGTTCTGGGACAGGACGTTGGTTTCGTTGGATTTGACGCGGTCGATCTTTGTCGAATCGTTTCACCCCCGCTTTCCATTGTGGAGCAGCCGACGGAGCTTATGGGGCACAGGGCGGGGGAACTGCTGCTTAAACGCCTTTCCGGCGACGAGCAGGGATTTCCGCAGGTGTTTCGCTTGAAGTCGCATATGCATCGCCGCGACTGAAAACGGGATGGAGAATTTGTAAAAATTAGTGCTTGACAAATTATAGATTATATACTAAAATCGCTTGCAATACAGAAAGGCGATGACCGGGAACCAGTACGAATCAGGATTCTGCATGAAGAGAGCTTTCGGTTGGTGCAAGAAAGCGCAGATGAGATTCCGAATTCATCCTGAGAGCCGACGGTTGAATGGACATGGATATGTTCGGTAGACCGGAACGGGAGCGCCCGTTACAGCGCAGCACGGTTGGTAGACCGATGCATGAGCGCTGTTTTGCCGCAAGGCAACGGCGGAAAAAAGGTGGTACAGCGAAAGATTCGCCCTTTTCCGAAGAGATTCGGAGAAGGGCGTTTTGCGTCTCTGGGGCCCGGAGGCGGAGATATCAATAAAACAAATGGAGGAACGAACAATGAAAAAGACAATTGCAATCCTGATGGCAGTATGCATGCTGCTTGCCGTATGCGCAAGCTGCAAGGCGGCACCGGCAGCGCCGGAAACGGTCACGGCACCGGCGGCGGAGGCTGCACCGGCGGCGGAGGCTGCACCGGCGGCGGAGGCCGCGCCCGCTGCGGAGCGCAGCTACGCAATCGGGCTCGTACAGCTCGTTGAGCATGCCGCGCTGGACGCGGCGCGCGAAGGCTTTGTGCAGGCGCTTGCGGATAACGGCCTTGTTGACGGAGAAAACCTGTCTATCGATATACAGAACGCGCAGGGCGACCAGTCTACGTTATCCACGATCGGCGACCGTTTCGTCAGCGAAAATTGCGATTTGATCTGCGCGATAGCGACCCCGGCCGCGCAGGCGATTGCCGGCAAAACCACGGAGATCCCGATTCTTGCAACGGCCGTTACGGATTACGAAGTGGCGAAGCTTGTCGAAAGCAACGAGGTTCCGGGCGGGAACGTGTCCGGCACATCGGATATGAACCCCATTGCGGATCAGATCGCGCTTTTGCTCGAATTGGTTCCGGAGGCGGCAACCATCGGCTGCATTTACAATTCCGGCGAGGACAATTCGGTTTTGCAGGCGGCTATGGCCAGAGAGGAGATTGAGGCGCTTGGCAAGACGTATACGGAAATCACCGTTACTTCGACAAACGATGTACAGCAGGCGATGCAAACCCTCGTAAGCAAGTGCGACGCCGTCTATATTCCGACGGATAACACGCTGGCTTCGGCGATGCCTATCGTAGGCGATGTGGCAAACGGCGCGAAGATCGTAACCGTTTGCGGCGAGTCCGGCATGGTTGCAGCGGGCGGTGTTGCAACGCTTGGTATCAACTATTACGACCTTGGCTACCAGACTGGCCTTATGGCGATTCGCGTGCTTGTTAACGGTGAAAAGGTCGAGACCATGCCCGTAGAGTTCGCAACCGGTTTCGACGTATCCATCAACGGTGAAAACGCTGCCGCCGTTGGGCTGACGGTTCCGGAACAGTATAAGGACGCGGTTGCATAAGCGTGTGCTTAGCAGAAGCGGCACGCTGCGTGCGCCGGGTATCGATGGGATGCCCGGCGCCGCGGCGGGGAAAGATATTTTGAGGTGTGACCAATGTGGAATGAATTCACCGGCGCCATCGGGCTTGGATTGATCTGGACGCTTATGACGTTTGGCATTTATATTACGTATCGCGTGCTGGACGTTGCGGATTTGACCGTGGAGGGCAGCATTACGATGGGCGCGTCGATCTCGGCTGTTTGTATCGTCAGCGGCGTCAACCCGCTTGTTAGCCTTCTGCTGTCCTTTGCGGGCGGTATGCTGGCGGGGCTGTGCACGGGGCTGTTGCATACGGTTTTGCGCATTCCTGCTTTGCTTTCCGGGATACTGACGATGATTGCGTTATGGAGCGTCAACCTGCGCATTATGGGAAAGGCGAACCTTTCGCTGTTGAAGCAGCCGACGGTGTTCGGCGGCGTTATGGATGCGCTTGCAATCGGAAAAAACACAGCCGTGATTCTCGTTTCGCTGCTGTTTGCGGCGGCGGTGTTTCTGCTGCTGTATTGGTTTTTCGGCACGGAGGTCGGCTGCGCCATCCGCGCGACCGGCAATAACGGTCATATGGCGCGTGCGCAGGGCATCGATACGGACCGGATGAAGCGCGCGGGCTTTGCGATAGCCAACGGACTTGTGGCGCTTTCCGGCGGGTTGATTGCCCAAAGCCAGACCTTTTCCGACATACAGATGGGAACCGGCTCCATTGTCATCGGCCTTGCGTCGCTGATCATCGGGGAGGTACTGTTTGGTAAAACGACGTTCTTTCGCTCGCTTGTCAGCGTTTGCTGCGGCTCGATTGCCTATCGCATTATCATTGCGATTGTGCTGAAGCTTGGCATGCCAGCTAACGACCTAAAGCTCTTTACCGCCATCACAGTGGCGATTGCATTATCTCTGCCGGCGGTGCAAAAATGGGTACAAAGCGGACGCGCGGCGGCAAGGAGGGGCAAGACATGCTGAATTTATGTAATGTTTCGATTGTGTTCAACGCTGGTACGGTCAACGAAAAAACCGCCCTTGACGACGTGAGCTTGCATCTGGCGCCGGGCGATTTCGCGACGGTGATCGGCGGAAACGGCGCAGGCAAATCAACGCTGCTCAACTGCGTCTCCGGTGCGTACGCGCCGACAAGCGGACGTGTGCTGATTGACGGCGTGGACGTGACGACCATGCCGGAATACCGTCGCGCCGCATACCTTGGACGTGTGTTCCAGGACCCGATGATGGGTACGGCGGGCAATATGTGGATAGAGGAAAACCTGTCGCTTGCGTACCGGCGCGGGAAGCGGCGCGGGTTGCGCTGGCAGATACGCGGCGACGAGCGGAAGTTCTTTCGCGACCAATTGGCAAGGCTTGGCCTTGGGTTGGAGGATCGCATGACAACGAAGGTCAAGCTGCTCTCTGGCGGGCAGCGGCAGGCGCTGACGCTGCTTATGGCGACGCTTGCGCGCCCGAAGCTTCTGCTGCTGGATGAGCATACGGCCGCGCTTGACCCCAAGACGGCCAAGCGGGTGCTGGAGCTTTCCGACCAGATTGTCGAGGAGGACCGTCTTACGACGCTGATGGTTACGCATAACATGCGCGATGCAATCCGGCATGGCAATCGGCTCATCATGATGGATGACGCGCGCATTGCGCTGGATATTGCGGGTGAGGAGAAGCGGCAGTTGACCGTGGAGTCCCTGCTTGCGCGGTTCTCCCGCGTAAGCGAAAGCGATGCGGTTAGCGACCGGTTGGTATTGTAGCGAGCAGGTTAGCGTGGGAATGCGCAGGGCGCGTGCGTTGCCGCTTTCCGCCGCTATGGGTTTTGCCACGCGGGCAAACGCGAAAAACGCGGGCGCACCGGTGCAAATAATATAATGAAGCAACTATGCGTTTTCATTCTTTAGTGGCAGGCAGACGCGGTATGCCGTCGGCAATGCCAACGAGTCGTCCATGCGCCGCCAGCCAACGGGCAGGGCGTCTGCCGCCGCGTCAAGCAGGCAGACGCGCATATGCCATTCCACATGCGTGAACACATGCTTGCGGGCATACAGGAGCATTTCGCCCGTCGGGCGCATGCCCCACGCGGTGAGCGTATCGGCAATCTCCGCTTCGGAAAGCGTACCCGCAACGTCCGGCAGTTGCCAGAGTGAGGCGAGCAGCCCGGTTTCCGGGCGGCGGCAGCAAACATACTGTCCGTCTATGCGAATGGCAAAGACGGTCTTCTCCTCGATGCGGCGCGGACGCTTTCCGGTTTTGTTGGGAAGCAGGGCCTGCGTACCGGCGCGAAGCGCTTTGCAATGTGCGGATACGGGGCATACGCCGCAGCGCGGCGTACCGTTGCCGGTGCAAATGCAGGCGCCGAGCTCCATAAGCGCGGCGTTGAGCGTACCGGGGCAATCCTGCGGCAGGATGGCCGCGACCGCTTCCCGCACGCGCTGCTTTGTTGCGGGGGAGGCAATGTCGGCCGGGTCGTTTTGGATGCGCGCCCATACGCGCAGCACGTTGCCGTCGACGGCGGGAACGCGCTCGTTTCCGCAGAGAGAGGCCACTGCGCCGGCTGTATACAGGCCGACGCCCGGCAGCGTAAGCAGATCGCTGTAGCGCACCGGAAATACGCCGGAAAACCGGTCGGTTACCGCAATTGCGGCGCGCTGCATATTGCGTACCCGGCTATAGTAGCCGAGACCTTCCCAAAGCTTGTTGAGCCGGTCGGCTTCCGCTTTGGCAAGCGCGGAAACGTCCGGAAGCGCATTCATAAAGCGCTCGTAATACGGGATGACAGCCGCGACACGCGTCTGTTGCAGCATGATTTCGCTTACCCATACGCTGTATGCGTCCGAGGTCCGCCGCCATGGCAGGTCGCGGGCGTTTTGCTGAAACCAGCATAGTAAATCTTCGACAAAAAGCATGTGTACAGTATAGCACGATTCTGGTATAATGGCCGCATCGAAAGGGAGGCGCTATGGTATTTTCCTCGACGGTGTTCCTGTTTATTTTCCTGCCTGCCGTGCTTGTTTGTTACTATTTGCCGCTGTTTTCCCGCGACGAAGATAAACGCCGCAGCTATCGCAACACAATCCTTATGCTGGCGAGCCTGCTGTTTTATGCGTGGGGCGAACCGCTGTTTGTGTTTGTAATGCTGCTTTCCATTCTGTGCAACTGGCTTCTGGCGCTGGGCATGGACCGTGCTTGCGATCACCGTACGAAAAAGCGGTGGCTTGTCGGCGCGGTCGCATTTGACGTCGCGCTGCTGTTCGTTTTTAAGTATCTTTCCTTCCTTTCCCAAACACTCGGTCTGCTGCTGCGAAACGGCGGCGTCGCGGTCGATATCGCGCTGCCGATCGGCATATCGTTTTTTACGTTCCAGATTATGTCGTATGTGTTCGACGTTTATTACGGAAAAGCGCCTGTGCTGAAGCGCCTGCGCGATTTGACGCTGTACATTTCGATGTTCCCGCAGTTGATTGCGGGCCCCATCGTGCGGTATGAAACGGTTGCGGCGGCGATGACCGGCCGTCGCGAGTCCCTTTATGAATTCGGAGAAGGATTTTTGCGCTTTAGCGTAGGCCTTGCCAAGAAAACGCTTCTTGCAAACTACGTTGCGCTGATTGCGGACAATATGTTTGCGCGCGTGGATATCGGCCTTTCGGCGGCTTCCGCATGGCTTGGCGCATTTGCGTATATGCTGCAAATTTACTTTGACTTTTCCGGCTACTCCGATATGGCCATCGGCCTTGGGCATATGTTCGGCTTCCGGTTCGATGAAAATTTCAATTATCCGTATATTGCGTCAAGCGTGACCGACTTCTGGCGGCGCTGGCATATTTCGCTGTCCACCTGGTTTCGGGATTACGTGTATATCCCGCTTGGCGGAAGCCGCAACGGCGAACGCGCGCAGATACGAAACCTGTTTATCGTATGGCTTCTGACCGGCATTTGGCACGGCGCAAACTGGACGTTCCTTGCGTGGGGACTGTACTATTTTGTGCTGCTCGCAATAGAAAAGACAACCGGTCTTTCGAAGAAGAACAATATCGGCACGCACCTGTACACGCTTTTCTTTGTAATGGTTGGGTGGGTGCTGTTCCGCGCGGAAAGCTTTGCCGGCGCAGGCAAATATCTTTCCGCGATGTTCGGCTTTGGCGCGGGCGGGATGGACGATATCTTCCGCTATTATCTTGCGGGCGGCAAATGGGTGCTGGCGATTGCCTGCGCTGCCTGTCTGCCGATTGTGCCGTGGCTTCGCAAGCGAAATCTGCTGCCGACGCCCGTACGCGTTGCCTGTGCGGCTGCGCTGTTTATCCTGTCGGTGCTCGTATGCGTGAAGTCTACGTACAATCCGTTTATTTATTTTAATTTTTAATGGGAGGAGGGGACGGCACATGCAAAGACGCATTACGCTGCAAGGCCTTGCGGCAATTGCCCTAACCGGCGTCCTCGGCCTGTTCCTGCTTTCCGTCGGGGTGAAGTTTGTTCTGCGCAACGTCATGCATGTCGAGACTGCCACGGCGGGCGGTGCGGTTGATTCCGACGTGCATGCCGTTTCCATCGACTGGGCCGCGCGGTATCCCTTTATCCACAGCGATACCCACGTGGAAACGGTGGAAGACGTGGACGATCCGTCGGGAAGGCAGGCGCTGCTTATCAAATACCGGCTGCGCGTATCGTCGTTGCAGTCTTCGGTGGAAGCGTATGCGACCGATGATATCGTTTTTCATGACCAGATGGTGGAGGCGGCGAACAGCTATGACCGCCTGCTTGGCTGGGATATTCACGGCGTAGGCGAGTATAACGCGCTCGTTACCCTTCCGGATGGATATCTCACTACGGTTTTCCCTATGCACGACATGACGCAGGTTATTGCCGACATTGCAGGCTTCGCGGCGGAGCGGGAGGCTGCGGGCATGCCGGTGCTGTATGTGCAGGGCCCGTTCAAGGTCAATAGCCGGGATACGGGCGTGTATGGCGTGGTGGATTTTACAAACCAGAATGCCGACGCGCTGGTGCGCGGCCTGCGGGCCGCCGGTACGGACGTGCTTGACCTGCGCGAGGCGATGGAGGACGCGGGAAAGCTTTCGCATGCGGCCTTTTACCGCACGGACCATCATTGGCTGCCGGAGACCGGCCTTTGGGCCGCCGGGGTGGTGGCGGAGCGGCTGAACGATGGGTACGGCTTTGCGATTGACGAAGGACTTTTTTCCCCGGACGCCTATACACACGAGGTTTATGAGGACTGGTTTCTGGGCTCGCAGGGAAAAAAAGCAACATTGGCCGCCTGCGCGCCGGAGGATTTCGTGCTGCTGTATCCGGATGACGATATGCGCTTTACGTGCACGATTCCTTCACTTGGCCTGGAACGGTCCGGCGGATTCGACGTCCTGTACCAAAAGAGCATGCTGGGCAACCGGGATTATTATAACGATTCCCCGTATTCGGCGTATTTTTATAGCGACGTACCGCTCAAAAGCGTGCATAACGAAACCGTGGCAAACGGCAAACGCCTGCTTGTACTGTCGGATTCCTTCGGCAACACGCTGACGCCGTTTCTTTGCCGGGGCGTGGAGACGGTGGATGTGCTCGATCTGCGATATTTTACGGGCAGTCTTGCCGCCTATCTAAGCGAGAATGCGTACGATGCGGTTGTGATTTTTTACAGCGCCGATCTGCTGGGCTATGACGACGCAACGGCGGAGTCGCATACGGGCTGGCACGATTTCCGCTGACGGCGGCGACTGCCTGACAGATGCGGCCGGCGCGATACATGCGCTTGTACGATGCGGGTTCTTGGGATATAATACCCCTATTGAAGCTTGTGACCGAAAGGAGAAATCCATGTATCCGATTATTACAAAACGCCCGTTGCACGAGACGGTAACGCTTATGGAAATCGAAGCGCCTTTTGTTGCGCGTAAAGCGTTGCCGGGGCAGTTCATCATCCTGCGCATCGACGAGGCGGGCGAGCGTATTCCTCTGACCATTGCGGGAACGGACAAGGACAGAGGTACGGTTACCATCATTTTTCAGAAGGTGGGGTACACCACAAAGCGGTTGGACACGCTTTCCGAAGGCGACGCGCTGCTGGATTTTGTCGGCCCGCTCGGAAAACCCAGCGAGGTGGAAGAATGGGTTGGAAAGAAAGTTGCGGTGATTGGCGGGGGCCTAGGCATTGCGATAGCTTATCCGCAGGCCAAAGCCCTGCATGAAGCCGGGGCGGATGTGGATATAATCGTAGGATTTCGCAACACGAGCCTGTTCATCCTTGTGGACGAGCTTGGCAGCGCCTGCAACAATCTGTATGTCATGACCGACGACGGTTCCAACGGCCACAAGGGCTTTACAACGACCGCGTTGGAGGAGCAGATCCAAAACGGGGTGCAGTATGACTGCGTAATCGCGATCGGCCCGATGGTCATGATGCGCGCGGTGTGCAACCTGACAAAAAAGTATGATATTCCAACGGTTGTCTCCATGAACCCGATCATGATCGACGGAACGGGCATGTGCGGCTGCTGCCGCGTAACGGTCGGAAACGAGATGAAGTTTGCGTGCGTGGACGGCCCGGACTTTGACGGGCACCAGATCGACTGGGACGAGGCCATTGCCCGTTCGAAAATGTATAAGACCGAAGAGGCGGAAAGCCTTTCGGAGCACGCTTGCAACCTGACGAATATTCCTTTGCAGCAGCAGAGAGGAGGCGCGAAGTAATGCCCGCGAATATGAGACCGACGAAGTTGCCTGCTCGCGAGCAGGCGCCGGATGTGCGC
>CAYPLG010000014.1:15438-30409 GCA_964411535.1 uncultured Oscillospiraceae bacterium | reverse complement strand
TGTATTCCGAGGATAAAGGCATGGCGCTGCGCAAGAGCCATGAGAATCCGATGGTAAAGGAACTCTACGATACGTATCTGGAGAAGCCGGGTTCGCATAAGGCGCATAAGCTGCTGCATACGACCTACGTCAAACGGAAGCTGTTCTAAGAAAGCAAAACAGGCCCAAAAGACCTCCGGCAGGAATTCTGCCGGAGGTCTTCTTGTAGACTTGACTTGATTGTGCGAGCCTATCTAAACGGCTTACACCATCAGCTCACATATGGCATTGCTGAATGCGACAGGGTCCTCAATCGGCAATCCTTCGATAAGAAGCGCCTGCTGATAAAGCAAATCAGCATACTTTTTGATACGCTCGTCCTGTTTATCAATACCGTTTAACGCCGTAAGAACCGGGTGCTTCGGATTAATCTCCAGAATTCGCTCCGCCTTGGCTTTGTTGTCGGTCGGCATGGCGGAAAGCACCTTTTCCATTTCGATGGAAAGCGGACCGTCGGAGGTCAGACAGACGGGGGAGCTGATCAAACGGTCGCTTAAACGAACCTCCTTGACCTTGTCGCCCAATGCGTCCTTCAGCGCGGTGAGGGTGGACTCGTACTCTTTTTGCTGTTCCTTTGCAGCCTTCTTCTCGTCCTCCGTAGTAAGATCCAAATCGTTATCCGAAACGGACTTGAATTCTTTCTCCATATAGGATTGCAGCATTTTCACAGCAAATTCATCGACGTCGTCAACCATGCAAAGGATGTCGTAACCCTTGGAACGGACAAGCTCCGTTTGCGGCAGCTTCATAGTGCGCTCGATGCTTTCGCCGCAGGCATAGTAGATATATTTCTGATCGGCCTGCATGTGCTCTACATACTCTTTAAGCGAAATCAGCTTGCCTTCTGCCGCAGAATGGAAGAGAACCAGATCGCTTAAAAGCTCTTTGTTCATACCGTAACCGCTGTACAGGCCGTACTTGACTGGTAAGCCGAAGCTTTTCCAGAACGAATCGTATTTTTCGCGATCGTTTTCCATGAGCTTAAGCAGCTCGGACTTAATTTTGTTTTTTAAATTCTGCGCAATTGTTTTGAGCTGCCTGTCGTGTTGTAGCATTTCACGCGAAATATTAAGGGAAAGATCGGAGGAATCGACAAGTCCCTTTACAAAGCCGAAAAAGTCCGGCAACAAATCTTCGCATTTGTCCATGATCAATACGCCGCTTGTGTATAGCTGCAAGCCGCGCTGATAGTCCTTGGAGTAGTAATCGTACGGCGGATTCTTCGGAATGTACAGCAGGGCATTATAGGAAACCGCGCCTTCTGCATTCGAGTGGATGACCATGAGCGGATCCTCATAGTCGTGGAATTTCTCTTTGTAGAAGCTGTTGTAATCCTCGTCCGTGACCTCCGACTTCGCTTTTTTCCAGATCGGTATCATGGAGTTCAGGGTTTCCTCCTCGGAGTACGTTTCATATTCCGGCGAATCCTCCTTGCTGCCTTCCTTAACACGCGACTTTTCCATCATCATCCGAATAGGGTAACGGACGTAGTCGCTGTATTTTTTCACAAGGCTCTGTAGCGTGTATTGACTAAGAAAACGATCATAGTTTTCGTCGTCCGTGTTCTCCTTGATTGTGAGCACGACGGTCGTACCGACGACGGGTTTTTCCGCCTCGGTAACGGTGTAGCCGTCTTCGCCGCTGGATTCCCATAACCAGGCTTCGTCGCTGCCGTACGCGCGCGAAAGGACCTTTATATCGCTCGATACCATGAAAGCGGAATAGAACCCAACGCCAAACTGTCCGATGATATCTACATCGTCGCCAAGCTCATGTTCCTTCTTAAAGGCCAGCGTACCGCTCTTCGCAATGGTACCAAGGTTATTCTCCAGCTCATCCTTCGTCATGCCGCAGCCGTTATCGGAAATGGTCAGCGTACGACTCTCCTTGTCCGCTACGATGTTGATTGCAAAATCCTCGCGGTTCATGCCAACGCCGCTGTCCGTCAGCGAACGGAAATACAGCTTATCGATCGCGTCGCTGCCGTTGCTGATCAGTTCACGCAAGAATATTTCTTTGTGGGTATAAATGGAGTTGATCATGAGATCGAGTAAACGCTTGGATTCTGCCTTAAACTGTTTTTTTGCCATATATAGTTGCCTCCGCAATAAAGAATCGGTGTTAGCACTCATCTTCGTTGAGTGCTAACACTAATATAGTACGTGTTTTATGGAAATGCAAGCATGTCCAATGCGGCTCTACAATATGTTCACATTTCTATTTTTCGGAAGCAAACGGCGGATACCATTTGGCGCTGCAATAGCTCGGTCTATGCATATAATCCTTGAGATAAAACCGTTCCAGGACGTCTTCGGATTCCGCCGTATTGATATAGGGCGAGGTCTCGCGAAGCAAAGCAAGAAGTTCTGGCTGTTCTTCCTTCTCGCCGGTATGGAGTCCTGTCAAGGGGTCAAATCGTCCGCCGCTGACAAATGTTAAAGAAGAAAGACCCTTGCAGGCGGAAAGCGTTTCAAGATCAATTAGGCGGGCGCTGCTGACGGTGAGCTCTTGCAAGGATTGCATGCCGGAAAGCGGCGCGACACTGCGCAGATTCCTGCAGTTCGATAGATCCAGACGGGAAAGCTGCGTCATATTGGTTATGGAAGGCGGAATGCGTTTCAGGTTGTTGCCGGAAAGGTCAAGTGCGCGCAGTTGTGTCAGTTCGGTCAGCGGCGTCCAGTCGACAATACGCGCATTTTCGATGCGCAGTTCCGAAAGATGCACTAACGAAGCCAGCGAAGCAAGATCACCGCCACGGCCGCCCCAGTCGAGCGAAACCAGATTGGTAAGCCCACAGACCCGTTCAACACCGCCAAGGCTGCGATCACCGCCGGTTTCATTGCTGCGCATCACAAGCGATGTTAGCTGCGCTAGATCATATACAGCGCCGGGATTGTCGACTGCGCAATTATAAAACGCAAGCGAACGCAGGTTAGGATAGCGAAACAGCTCGCCAGTGCTAGTGACACTGTTATTGCAAATCGTAAGCGCTGAAAGAGCGGGTAAAGCCGGAAGCTCGTACAGCCGCACCGTATCATGAATACCGTCTAATGTAAGGAATGTAAGCGCATCCAGGCCTGCAAGACGGGAAAGATTACCAAAGTATAGCCCGCGCAAGGTAAGGGAGGTCAGCGAACCGAGATTGCATAGCCAGGATTGATCGTCCATGGCCCGGCCAGACTCAAAGTCAATAGAAAGCGCGCGCAGGTTTTGCAACGACCCAATTGGCGTAAGGTCACAGTCCGTACGCATATCCAACGTAAGGCTGGATAGCTCGGTAAGCTGTGGCAGCCAGTCGAAGTAGCGCTGCTTGCATTGCCATATGGTTAGGTCATGGAGATTAATAAGTTTCGAAAGCCAGCTTAAATCGTTGCCGCGCGCATCGGGGATCATAAGCGTTGTAAGCTGCGTCATCGCGGATAACGCGGAAAAGTCGCAGGGAGCGTGGTTGCCGATACGCAGCGTAACAAGGTTCGGCATGGCAATTAACGGGGAAAAGTCCGTTGTATTGCAGTTGAATACGTTTAAGGCGGCCAATTGCGGCAGTACGGCAACATTACCCAAATCGTCAAAATCTCCGCCGGAAACCGTAAGCGTCGATAATTTCGGCAGCGATGCAAGCGGGCTTAAATCCATTGCGCCGTCCACAATCACGATCGTAGAAAGATTACCTGCACGCGCTAAAACGCCGATATCCGTAATATTGGATGCATCGGAGAGAATCAGCGTTTCAACGGCATCAAGCATGCGATATGTAATGGCACTGGAATCCGTAGAGAGTGCATACTGCACGGCTGACAGCAGCGCCGTTTGCCCGCCGAAGTCGACCGGTTGGTCATAGTCAGCAGGAACTGGCGTAGCAGTCGGTACAATAAGCGGCGTTTTAATGGGAGATGCCGTGGCGGTGGGAGCCGGGGTATCGGCATTTAAAACAGCATTTCGGCTGCAGCCCGATATACAAGCGGCCAACAATATGAAAAGAAGCGGAAATGCAAGCCGGTGTTTCAAGAAATGTTCATCTCCTCAACGTACATGTTTCTGATAAAGCTTGACCTATTCAGCCTCCATGAGCTCTCATTCGTTTTTGAGGCTCCATTGAATCAAAAAGGTAATGGCGGCGCGCAGAAGGACGATTGCCCCCAGTATGGCAAGCTCGCTCCATGTGCGGACGATAACCGTACGAAGCACTTCACTGCCAAGCTTGAATTCAAGCGCCAATGCGGTGCCTTCGGCAAGCTCGATTTTTACGTGCGGCCGCTTTTGAAACAGATGGATAACACATTTACAGGCGGTGTATACCAGTACGGCGACGCCAATTGCTTCCAACAACATGATTGCTGCGCGTACAATATAGTTGAATACGGTTGATACAATTTCCATATGCAGCTCCTTCAAGTAATACGCGTTTTTTGTGTGTATAGCGAGCGAGGCTCACGGCAATGATGATCTTAATAGCCGAAAGTATATAAAATTATCATACAGGAATCGGCAAATATTTTCAATATAAAATAAAAGACGGTATTACCTGACACTGTATGCAATATGGGGCGCAACGCAGCGACTTACTTATTCTGCGCATATTTTTCCTTAATGGATGCAGCATGCTTTTGTATACGCTCGATACTCTCCTGATATTTTCCGCGCTGCAACCTGGGGTATGCGTTAAGAAGACGGCGCTCCGTCCGGCGCGCTTCCGCAGCAAGCATATTAAACTGGTTATGCAGCGCGTCGATTTCCGGTTTCTTTTCATCCAGCTTATCTTTTAGCTCAATGGCGTGCTCTGCGAGCGAGGAGCCGACCGCGTCGGAAACGATGCGCATGCGCGCACTGATTTCGTCCATATGGAGAAGGCGCTTTCGCAGCTTGGAAGCGGCAAGAATGGTTACAAACAAGTCGGATGCCAACGAAACAAAAAGGATAAATAGCAGGATCGTTCCGATTTTCTGTGGAATCATGTCGACGACGCGCATAATGATTGGATGTACAGTGTTTATCACAAACATGCAGGCAAGTCCCCACATCAACGAGAAACGCAAGCAGACATAACCAAGGAGATTGCACGGTTCATTTGAGTAGTCCCACCATTTGTCATGAAAGATTTTTTCCAGTACGAAGCCGGTAAAGAATTCAAGCGCGCTTGTCAGCAGGACAGAGCCAAGAAACAGCAATAAAAGGTTGTTCTTCAGCGGCGTAAGCGCAATCACAACAGCCAGCATGCCGAAGCCATAGATGGGGCATATCGGTCCGTTTAGAAAACCGCGGTTTATAAATTTGCCGTGCACCAAAGCCTGGTATACGACCTCGACGCACCAGCCAAGAAACGCGTACACAAGAAATATCCAGAGCGCCTGATAGAGTGTCGGCATAATAAGAATCCTTTCCGGCCCGGCATCATGATGCAGCACCGATGGCTTTTGTAAATTACAGGCTGATCATCTGTACATGAATATCACGCCCGTCAATTGTTAAAATAGAAAAGGAAGGCCTGCTGCAATACCTTGGCAACGACAGGCTGCCAGGGTTGATAAGCAGAATTGCACCCTGTGCGGAAAGCAGCGGCGTATGCGTATGGCCGAACAGGATGGCCTGGCAGTGGTTCTCCTCCGCAAAAAGAGAGAGTTCGTATTCGCTTCGATAGGAATCGCCATGCACCATCATAAGCGACACATTCTCGAATTCCGCAATATGTTCACGCGGAAGGTGCGAATTGAAATCACAGTTGCCGCGTATGGCGCAATAAGGAACCGGTATTATTTTCGCGATTTGTTTTGCGTCTTCGCCAAAATCACCAAGATGCAGGAAAGCGTCAAGCTTTCCTGCCTTATCGAGAGCGGACGGCAGAGCGGATAACTGGCCATGCGTGTCGGAGAATACTGCTACTCGCTGCATACTTCCTCAGCAAGCTTGTTTTTCAGCGCTTCCAGCGCTCTGCGCCGGTGCGAAACCATGTTTTTTTCCGCCGCGGAAAGCTCTGCAAAGGATTTGCCAAGCGGCTCATAAAGAAAATAAGGGTCATAACCGAAGCCGTTGGCGCCGTGCGCTTCGTGTAAGAGCCTGCCTTCGCAGTAGCCAATGACCGTCAGAGTGGGTTTTCCGGTTCGGGCAAGGGCAACAGCGCAGGCAAACCGGCAGGTTCGTTTTTCGTCGGGTACGTCGGCCATATCCGCCATAAGCTTTGCGTTGTTTGCCGCGTCGTCATGCGCAGTACCTGCATAACGGGCGCTGTATACGCCGGGTGCGCCGTTCAATGCGTCAACAACAAGGCCGCTGTCGTCGGCAAGCGCAGCAGAATAGCCGGAAGCGGCAAGCACAGCCTCGGCTTTTTTGACGGCGTTATCCAAAAATGTTGCTCCGTCCTCAACGACGTCGATTGCAAGACCCGCCTCCTTGAGCGTGACCATTTCCGGGAAGTCGTCGTGAAGAATTTCGCGAATTTCCGTGACCTTATGGGCGTTGTTGGACGCTATAATCAGTTTCATGCGTATAGTGTAGCAGATTTATTGTTCTGCGTCCATATCAATCAGTCTGGTGAATACAGCTGGTGAATACAGTATTAACCTGCGTACCTTGCGGCAGCGTTTCTACTGTATTGCCCTGAAATATCAGCGTTACGGCTTCCGTATTGGGAAAAGAAAGCATGGTATTGACTATACCGGCAATAGCGGCGGCTTCCATTGTCGGCGCAGAATATAATGGAAAATTAGTTATATTTACGGTTACACGTTCGTCGATTCTTTTTGTTATAAACTGCGTATCCGGATCGCTTAGTACAAAGGATAAGGCATAGTCTTCCATGCCGGTTTGCCATGGCAATTGCTTCTTTATTTCGGACAGGCTACCATCAGGGCCGGCACAAAACACCGTCGTTTCACAGTATCCATGCACGCCGGCATCCGGCCCGTGTTCAATAAATGCGTCCTCGGCCGGAGCAGCGCAGGCGCATAGCATTGTAAAGGCAATAACGAAACAAAAAAAGAAACGCATGATGCATACCTCCTGTTTTGCTTAACATATGTGGCTGTATATAGAAATATGTGAAAGGCCGCACAGGTATTGTCCCATGCGGCCCTTTGCGATAACGAATGAAATGAGGAATTACGGCCTGTAGCGTGCGCGCGGATACTTACCGGCTACATCTGGCGTGTGCTGCGAATGCGTGGCTGTGCCGTGCAAATTGTGGTTCTCCGGCGCGGAGGCTGCTGTTTCGTTTTGCAGCGGAGACGCATTCTCCTGCGCATTCTCGTCAGCGGTAGGATTGGGCGCAAATGCTGGCGCATATACGGCGTTTGGCGCTGTATTCGTTGTTGACGGCGCCGCACGATAAACCGGCGTAGTCGGCTGCGCCTGCACATGTTGCGGCGGCGTGTACGGTTCGTGCGGTTCGAAAGAGGTTTGCTTCGAAAGCGGCGACGAATAGGGCGCTTGCTTCGTATTCGCGCTATTTCCGTACGATCCGCCGGAATACGAATCATCAAGCATATCGTCTTGATAGGGGTCGTACGTATCCTCGTAATCTTCGTAATTATCGTCAAGATAATCGGAGCCGCCGTCCGGATCATCGTCCGGGTCGTCGTCCGAATACTCGTCAAAATCATTGAAATCGCTTCCTAACGCGTTTGCCTGGCGGCTCTTGAGATAGAAGAGAATGCCAACGACTATCAGCAGCAGCGCCGCAATGATGACCAGTACGATAAACCAGCCGCCGCCGGAGCTTGTGCCGCCATCGGTTGTGCCTTCGGCCGCCAGGGGCGTGGGGGAGGCGGAGACCTCCGGCGTGGGCGACGGCGTAACTTCTGCCGCGAAAAAGTCGCGATCCAGCAGAACATAATCCGAACAGCTGGATTGCACAACCGTGACAGCGCCGGAAATGTCGGCGATTGCCGTCTGAATATAGGTGAGCGAGCCGTTTTCCAGACGATAGTAATAGAGCGCTTTACCTGCCTGCGAGCCATCCAACGCGATGCGAATATTTGCCTTGGCCGGTAATTCGCCGCTGTGGTTGAAATGAACGGTCGCCACAACAGAATCGCCTGCAATGGCTTTTGCGGCATTCATAAGCTCGGCACCGTTGAGCTCGGTTCCGAAATCATACCAGAGCGTGCCTTCCGAAAGCTGCATGGTGCCCTTGAAAAAGCGGAACTGGATATTTCCGCTTGTAATGGTAACATCCTGCGTCTTGTTACCCGTTACAAGACGCTCCATTGTAGAAAACAGGATGCGCGTATTCTCACCGGTTGTGGCAAACGTATACAAAGCGCCTGATCCGGTCGGCGCACTGCCTTCACTCGACTCCGAGCCGGAGCTGCTGCCGGAGGAAGAGGAGCCGGAGGAGGAGCTCCCAGAAGAGGAAGAACCGGACGACGAGCTTTCGGAAGAGTTGGTAGAGGTTTTCAGCGCATCGCTCGCAGGGGATGCCTCCATGCTGGCGGTTGCCGCAACGCGTTGATAAAACTTATATGTTTTTCCGGCGGAGAGACCGGAAAAGACATTGCTGCTCTGCCACGTTTTTCCATCGCGGCTATACTCGTATCCGGTATGCGGTGTAAGCGTAATGCGGCTTGTTGTGCGGCTTTCGCGCGTCGGAGCAGTGGGGGCAATACCGACGTAATCGGCGCGCTGTACAGTGCCGACAAGCTTTGTAATGCTTCCGCCGATGCCTGCGCAGACAACCTGTACGTACAGGGGGTACCCAATATCGTTGCTGCTAATGTCATATGTGTTCCCGGTACCGATCGCTGTTGCACCGCGATACCAGGTAAAGGTAGGCGTGCCTGTGCTGTTTGCGCCGGTAAGGGTTGCGACCAGCGTTTTTCCATATCGCACATCTCCGGAAACGCTAAGTGTTCCTGTAAGATTGCTTTGGGCAGCGACAGTTGTAAAGGTAGCGGAGCTGGATGCGGACGCATCCAGCATATCGGTAGCCTTAAAGCGCTGATAGAAGGTATATGCCTGCCCCGCTAAAAGGTTGTTGAATGTCGCCGTATTCTGCCAATTGGTATTGTCTATCGAGTATTCGCAGCCGGATACGCTGACGAGCGTTATGGAGTTACTTGTGCTGCTGGCTAAAATGGGTGCGGCAGGTGCGCTGACTTCCGTTTTGCCAATGACGGCAGTTGTCGCGATCCGCTTTCCGGTCTGTACGCTGCTCGTGACTTCTACAGTCAATACCTTTCCAATGTCGGCTGTAGCGGCTGTATAATTTGCACCGGAACCTGCAAGCGCACCGTCTCGGAACCAATTATATGTCAATGTACCGGTATTATTGCTGTCGGTTATGGCGGCCGATAGCGTATGTCCGGCACGCGGCGTTCCGGAAATTGTTACGGTACCGGTAAGCTCCGCCTGCCCAAGCTGCGTTGCAAGTCCGATGCTGTTTATGGATGCATAAGCTGTATCGGTTTCCGCAAAGCGCTGGTAAAAAGTGTAGGTTTGACCGGACGAGAGGCCGGAAAATGAAGCATCCTTCTGAAAGTTTGTGCCGTCTATGCTGTATTCGCAGCCGGTAACGGCGTTTAGCGTAACAGAATTGCTTGTACTGGACGCTATCGTGGGCGCAGCAGGCGGGGAAACCGTTTGCTTGGCAACGACGGCGGAAGATACAGTTGCTTTTCCGGAATAAACGCTGCTTGTAATGGTAAGCGTAATACTTTTTCCGATATCCGATTGCTGGATAGCGTATGTGTCCGATGCACCGCTTTGCAGTTGCGTATCATCGTATGAAAAAGTATACAGCAAATGGGCAGTATTCGATCCAACGTCGTTTCCGGTATAAACGCCCTTTATGCTATCGCCAAAAGCGGGCACATAGGATGCGCTTGCGTCCGGTGCAGCGGCATTCACAATCGAAGCGGCGCCGGAAAGAGTGCCTTGCTGCAAAGTTACGGAAATATGCGTGTTTCCTGCGACCGTGAGGTCAAGCTGCCCGTTAATGGCCTTTGACTCCGGTGTAGTGTTGGCTGGTGTGGCAACACTTGCAAAAGCAAGCTTTCCGGCGGGAATTTCCCCGCTTGCAGTAAGCCTGGTCCCGTCTGCAACGGCGCCGCCGCAGGAAATCATACTGCGCGTGCCGTTAGTATCATTGGATACGGATTCGACCTTCCAACCTTGCGGCAGCGTATAGGTAACCAAAGAAAGCGATTCCTCGCTTGCGTTTAAAGAAAAGGTATAGCTGGTTTTTGCACATGGCTTATTGCCAGCACCTGTAAACGCGCCTTCTGCAATGCTGACAATATATGACTTTCCTGCATTTGCCAAAAAAGCGTTGCTCCCGTCGGAAGTAAGGCTGCCCATGGCAAGCGTAATTAGCCAAGGCCCGGCTTGCCCGCCTGTGATGGCGACCGCATTACTTTTTGCGGCGACAGTATAGATGGCTGCGGATGAATCATCTTTCTCCTGTACGGAAATCAACTTGTCATCCTGTGCGGTAATCGGTGTGCTGGCTTGCCAGATGAACTTCTGGTCGGAGATAGCCGCGCTGCCTGACGGCTGCGGACAGATTAAAGTAAGCTCCGGCGCTTCACCGTCGTTTGCCGCGAGCGCTGTAAAACCGGGAAGAAGCAGGGCGATGCACAGAACGCATGCGATGCTCTTTAACCAAGATCGTTTCTTCATTGCATTTCCTTTCCGTTTTGCGTAAGACGATGTCTTCGACACGTCATGCAAACGCGCACGAATATCATTTTCCTACAAATATAGTATTGCATAGGACCTTTGGATTTGCAACGAATGGATTATTAATCTATTGTAAAGGATAACGATGATTGTGAAAAAAACGCGAACGGCCTGTAACGATATGAATTTCGACAAAACTAGTTAAATTATAGATTAGAGGAAAAGGGAAGGGCCGCATGGTTTTCTGCGCATGCGGCCCGAACAAAAAGGTAAAAAACGATAAAATATCGTTACTCGATTACGCCGCCGTTTGCCTGAAACGTGAGGAAGGTCGCCTTGTCGGACAGAATGTACGCACCTAACTCATTGGCCATTTTCAAGCATACGCCCATACCCGCATTGGAGAAGTTGTACCAATCCGTATAATTGGCTACGCTGTCAGCTTCGGCGGTAATTCCCAACTCTTCCGGCCAAAGGGAAATCTCCTTTGTATGCGTACCGGATTTGTCTCCGCGGGATACGAACGGGAACTTACCATCCACAATCGCCTTAAAGGCGGTCTTTACGTCGGCAGCTTCCGCACATTTTGCCGGATCGTCCTTCGGCCCGATCAGCACAAAGTAATTGTACATGAAAGTCAAACGTTCTGCTTCATAACCGTCGAGAATTTTGGAAAAGCCTTCCTCAATAAAAGCTTCTTCCTGTGATTTGCTGTGCACAAGGATCAGGTCCGCATTGCCCATCTTTGCTGCGGCAATCGCTTTTCCCGTACCGGCGGAGGCAACCTCTACGGTGTAGCCGTACTTGGATTCAAAATTGGGCAGCAGGTAGCCTAGAAGGCCGGAGTCATTGACAGAGGTAGTGGTGGACAGACGAATGGTCTTCGTGCCGTCGGTGGCGGCAGGAATCTCCGCAGAGGAGACGGGCTTGCCGTCTTTAAGGTAGAACAAATATTCGCCATAATCGGCAAATCCATACGCTTCTATCAGCGCCGCTGCTTCGTCGGAAAGAAGCCAATCAATAAGAGCTTTTGCACCAATAGAGTTGATAGCAACGTCCTTAACGGCTTTTCCGTCGGCGTCCACAAAAGGAGCGGCATCGTTAACAGCCAGTACGGAATAGTTGTTGATCATGGCGTCGTCCTGCTCGTACAGGATACCTATGGATAACTTGTTCGTCGGTTCGGGCGCGGGCGTCGGTTCCGGTTCGGCTGTTGGCGCAGGAGCGGGCGCTTCCGTTTCAGCCGGTGCAGTCTCGGATGCCGTAACTTCCGCTGCTGGCGCAGGCTGCGCGCATGCAAGCATGGAAAACACCATCAATACGCATAGAAACAGGCAAATCAGTTTTTTCATTTTGCTCTCCTTTTTTATATGGAAGGCGAAGCGCTTTCGCCCTGCACCTTCGGCGCGTAATAGATTTCGCGCCTGATCGCATAGTCATGGCTTCGGCTTTAGACGGTGCGGTCAAAAACAGATATATTAGATATTTCATTTTATCATTTGTATAAGTTGTTACACAAGGAATTTCTTGGCTTCTCAAAACAAATGCAAAGAATTTATATTTGCGTTGCGGCATTGCGCAGACAGAGCAACGAATGTTATGATGACGGCATGAAGGCAAGGAGGTATTGAAGATGTTTACTGCAGCGGTGTTAACAGTAAGCGACAAAGGGTATCGAGGCGAAAGGGAGGATACTGCCGGGCCGCTGGCAGCGGATATGCTATGCAAAGCTGGGTATAAGGTGCTTGGCGTGCGCATTGTGCCGGATGAGCGTGAACAAATCGAAAATGCGCTGAAGCAGTTTGCGGATGAGGGCGTAGCATTGGTATTGACGTCCGGCGGAACCGGCTTTTCCGTTCGGGATATAACGCCGGAGGCAACTATAGCAGTATGCGAGCGTATGGCTCCGGGTATATCGGAGGCGATGCGGGCCGCTTGTATGGCGATTACGAACCGTGCGATGCTTTCCCGTGGGGTATCCGGCATACGGAAGCAGACTTTGATTGTTAACTTGCCAGGCAGTCCGAAGGCTGTCGCAGAGAATCTTTCTCCCGTGCTGCCTGCGATTATGCACGGGTTGGAAATGTTGTTAGGGACAAAAAACGAGTGTGCCGCGCAGCCGGAGTAGTTGCTTTATACAAAGCGCCAACGGCACTTAATGCGCCGTTGGCATATGTGAAAATGGTATGAGCTTTACGCTTGGGTACCTTCGTATTGTGCGTCGCCGAAGGCAAGAATACAGGAAAAGATCACATTGAGAAAAACAAGGCCCCAGCCGAAAGCGGTGCTTTTTTCATACGCATGGGCAAGCTTAATCATCGTTTGGATGTACAGAACGATGTTATAAATCGGAATGAGCAAAAGGAGAAAACGCCAACCGTTACCCCAGGTAATTTTGAAGAGTACATACGTACTGTAGAACGGGATGATAGCCGCCCAGCCATGTTCGCCGGCTTTTTTGTAAATTAGCCACATGGAAATAATGAGCAATATGGATACTAAAGACGTACCTATTGTGGATTCGGGCGAGGGCGTTTGCATTTCGTTCGCTGCAATAAGTGCCACTGCGTATAAGCGCATATGCGTACCTCCGTTTTTCTTTATGATACTGTATAATTCGTCCGGATGCAACAAATTACAATGCATACCAATTGTATGTACGGGGTTGCCATCGTTGAGCCAATTCAGTATAATTCATGATATAGCGCGCGTTGGAAAGTAGAAAAGCTGTGCGCAGGGAGGCAGAGTTTGAAGAACAAATTGCTCTTGGTTTTCGCTTTGGCGGCGATGCTATTCCTTTTGCCGGGCTGCAAGGCGGCGGAGGAGATTAAGCCTGCGCCAACGCCGAAGGCAGCTTCGCCGGAGGTTGTTGTAAACCATGAGCTTGTACCAAACGAGCATACGATTTCTGTTACAGGGTATGGCGAGGTGATTGCCGACCCTGATTATGCAACGCTGACACTTGGCGTACAGGGAACTGCGGAAACGGCGGAGCAGGCGAGCGCCGCTTGCGAAGAAAATCTGAAAAACGTATATGAAGTAGCAAGTTCTTTAAACGTATTGCGCAGCACAATGAAGGATACCGGCGTAACCATTACGGCGCAACAAAGAGAATCCGACGGAGTGATTATCGGCTATTTGGCCACGACGACCATTACGATTATTACCAACGATACGCATGAGGCCAACAGCGTTATGACGGGCATTGTCGACGCGTCTGTTGGCGAATTGAAGAGCGTCACATATAGCATTACGGATACGACGGCGGCATACAACAGCGCGTTGCTTTCAGCAATGGACGATGCGCGCATTAAGGCAGAGACACTGGCGGAGGCCAGCGGCGTAACGCTTGGCAAGGTCATAGGCGTTGTCGAAACGCCAAGCAATGACAACGATCTTGTCGGTGTGGACTTTGAAACAAGTGCAATTGCTGTGCCTGCGCGTGTAACGGTACAGTATATGATTGATGACCAAAAGTGAACCAAGAACGAAACGATCGAATTACTTGCGCAAAAGGCACGCGATCGCAATTGCTTAATAGGTTTCCATTACACACTGCAATTTCTGCTGCGAATTAAACCGGCAGGATTCATAATCAACGGTCGACAAAGCGGTGGGAGGATCCGTAGCCAGATCCAGCAGTACATTTGCTGCAAAGCTAAATACGTAATAATTGCCCACTACAAGATGATCTGCAAGGTAGATATCGATACCGGCAAGCGCAGTGCGAACAGCCTGCGTGGTGTCCGCATCTTCATCGGACGGCATGGGATCGCCGGAAGGATGGTTATGCATAAGAATAACGCTGTGCGCATGGTGCAGAAGCGCGATCTCCGCAATATTGCGCGGATAAACGCGCGCTTCCGAAAGCGTTCCAGTTTGCAGCACTTCCGTATGAATTGCGATGCGTTTTGTATTGAGACAGACCATTTGCACCGTTTCGTTTGTGCAGCCGCGCAGTAAAACATAGGCGTAACTGGCAGCTGCCAGAGGCGTATTGAGGGTTATACGCCCATGTTCATCACGAATACGGTTAATACGGATTCGCTTAATTAGATTACCATGCATGTTCAAAAACATGGCAGTGCTTTCCCCAACGCCCTTTACATGCATAAGCGTTGGAATGTCTGCCCGAAACAGATTTTCTAATGTGCCGAATTGTTGCAAAAGTAAATGCGCAAGTTCGTTTGTATCTCGTCGCGGTATGGCGTAGGTAAGAAGCAATTCCAGGTACTGGTAATCTAGAAAATCATCTCCACCCGTTTGCTTATATCGCGCTCGAAGTCGTTCTCGGTGGCCGGCATGTGGGTTGACAGACATA
>CAYPLG010000014.1:0-15428 GCA_964411535.1 uncultured Oscillospiraceae bacterium | reverse complement strand
ATGAGCCTTTCTGTACAAATTTAGATAGAAAAGTGCAACGAAGAACAAACCTTTTTAAGTATATCGTTAAAGGAAATAAAAGTCAAAAATTAATTATTTTGTAATAATTAATGTATGTAAGTTTGTCAAACATGCGGACAGTATAGGCACGAAGAAAAGTATTCGGCGCGCTATACAGCAAAGGACGCATAGGACGGTTATTGGAGGATCTTCGATGCACGGCTAACTGTGCATTAAAGTCGACAAGCGAGTAGAAACGATGGGTGCCGTAGATGCGGCGCTGATCCTCACGTGACTGTGTTTCACCTTTTTTCTGCGCTGTCCAATATGTATGGTAGTCCTACAGGTCTTTTGCTATATGCAAGATATCAGGAATTGTTTTTTTATGTAAAATATGCTACGCTACGAAAAAAGTGGAATGAAATGAGGCAAGCTGTATGCGTTTGGGAATTTTGGGAACAGGAAACATGGGGGAGGCAATCCTCCGCGGCGTAGTATCAGGAGGCGCTATTCGTGCAGCCCAAGTAACGGTTTTTGATATTAATACGGAAAAAGCAAAAGCATTGTCCGAATCGCTCGGCACGCAGATTGCCGGTTCCATCCCGGAACTATTTAAAAACAGCGACGTTATCCTGTTGGCAATTAAACCCAACGTGTGCGAAAATATTTTTAATAAGTATCGTTCGGATTTTTCCGGCAAAGCAATTGTCTCTATTATTGCTGGATGGAGCCAGCAACGCCTGCATAAATGCCTACCAAACGATGTACGCATTCTGCGCATTATGCCGAATACGCCTGCAATGGTCGGCGAAGGTATGCTTGTGTTTGAAAAGGGGAATACCCTAAGCGATGAGGAAGAGGCTTTTGCGACAAAACTGTTTGGAACAATCGGACGGATTGCATCGGTGGATAGCAGTTTAATGGACGCTGTTACGGCAGTCAGCGGAAGCGGTCCCGCCTATGTGTATGTTTTCATCGAAGCAATGGCGGATGGCGGCGTGCTGCGCGGTTTGCCGCGGAATGTTGCATATGAGCTTGCTGCGCAAACCGTTCTGGGAGCAGCAAAAATGGTGCTTAACACCGGAAAGCATCCCGGTGAACTGAAAGACAACGTATGTTCGCCAAACGGCACCACGATTGCTGCGATTGCGTCTTTGGAACGAGACGGCTTTCGCAATGCGGTAATCACTGCCGAAGACGCATGCTGGAAACGAGCCAAAGAAATGAGTGATAATATATAATATATGAAATGCATTACAATTTATACGGATGGGGCATGTTCCGGAAATCCCGGTCCTGGCGGTTGGGGCGCTGTGTTGCTGTATGGCAACGTTAGAAAGGAGATATCCGGGAACGCCGAAAATACAACAAACAACCGGATGGAGCTTACAGCCGCATTGGAAGCGCTTAAAGCCATTAAAGAACCATGTAAAATTGAATTATATACAGACAGCACATATCTCTGCAATGCGTTCAACAAGCATTGGATTGACAATTGGCTTACGCGCGGTTGGAAAACCGCCGCTGGTAAGCCCGTAGAGAATCAGGATATTTGGCAGGAACTGTTGCGGTACGTTCGTGTGCACGAGATGCATTTCCATAAAGTCAAAGGCCATTCATCCAATATTGAAAACAATCGTTGCGATGCTTTGGCGCGCGCCGCCGTCAAAGACATTCGGCAGGCTATAAAATAATTTATTGTTTTTAATCAATATCTTTGCGTTAAACTTGTCTTTAACGCAAAGATATGTTATACTAAAGTTAGTAACATCGATCCGTTTTGCAAGTGCTTATAATTCTGCAATGCGAGGTAACTTCAACCATGTCGAAGAATAATACATATGTAAGTGAAAAAAACAGTCGCTATACGTTGAAAACACGTGAGATATTGGCTGAATTGCCACAGTTTTGCGCCGCATTTTTCCGTAGTATAGAGAACAGAACATCCGTATTGACAAGATACGCGTATGCGGTTGATCTTCGAACGTTTTTTACCTATATGGGTGACAGCGGCAATCGCTTTTATGGGCAGGATCTCCCCACCCTTCCGGTAACCGCGCTTGCAGAAGTTAAGCGGGAGGATATCGAAGCATTTCTGGCGGATATGTCCTTATATTCAAAGGAGGATCGTGAAATCACAAATGATGAACGGGCTAAAGCACGCAAGCTATCCGCTCTTCGCGCTTTCTTTAAGTACTATTTCAAAAAAGAAATACTACCTTCAAACGTAGCGGCGCTTGTCGATACGCCAAAGCTCCATCAAAAGGCGATTATCCGTCTTGAACCAAATGAGGTTGCCAACCTGCTGGATATTGCGGAATCTGCGGAGGGTTTGACCGCCCGGCAAAAAAAGTATCAATTGCATACGCGTACGAGGGACGTCGCAATCCTCTCTCTTTTTTTAGGAACAGGTATACGAATCAGCGAGCTCATCGGTCTGGATATTGATGACGTTGACTTTGACAGCAATGCGTTTGTAGTTACGCGCAAAGGCGGTTCGCAGGATATACTAAGCTTTGGCAACGAGGTGCGCATGGCGCTGCTTGCATACGTTGCATGGAGAACTGAACAAGTTACCGCGCAGGGACATGAGAATGCACTGTTCTTGTCACTACAGATGAAACGTGTATCCGTTCGCTGCGTAGAATACCTTGTAAAAAAATATGCATCTGTAGCTGCGCCTCTAAAAAAGATTTCTCCGCATAAGTTGCGAAGCACGTTCGGCACAATCCTTTACCATGAATCGCACGATATTTATCTGGTAGCGGATGTGCTTGGGCACAAGGATGTGAACACAACAAGAAAGCATTATGCTGCGGTTGCGGAAGATAACAAACGGGTTGCGGCCAAATTGATCAAGCTGCGCGATGACTAACGCAGGTCACGCTTGTATCTGCCGCGAAGTCCATATAACGTTTGTAAATGCCATAAGCGCGTCTCCTCAACGTGCATGTCCCCCGCGTCCGGTATGTAATCGTCCTCCGTATAGACGCCGGTAATCGGAATCTGTGCATACGGACTGCTGTCGGTATCCAGACAGCGGAAGCAATTGTCGCAAATTTTGCTTGGGTCAAGCTCGCAACGGTCGTCACACTTTCCGCAGTTGATACATTCCTTCTCTTCCAGTACACATTTTTTCATACTATTCGCACCCATTTCTTCGTTTACGAACGTTTGTTTGCAATTTTATACGACTTCTGTTATACTGTCAATAGAAATATTCCATTAATTTGGAGGCACGATATGAAAAAACTGGCGAATCCGCGCGAAGAAATCTATCAATATATCGTTGCATATGCACAAACGCACACATTCCCCCCATCCGTTCGGGAAATTTGCGAAGCCGTCGGTCTGACCTCCACTGCAACTGTGCATGTGCACTTAAAAAAACTGGAACAGGAAGGGCTTATTTCGCGCGATCCGACGCGTCAACGTTCCATTCGCGTGATGGAAAACGAGGCCAAGCCTTTGGCCGCGCAGCAAACGGAAAATAGTATTCCGCTTGTGGGACATGTGGCGGCGGGTTTGCCGATACTGGCCACGGAGAATATTGAGGACGCTTTTCCACTGCCGGAAATGCTGCTGCATGGGTCCGCGCGCGATGAGGTATTCATGCTGCGCGTTAAAGGGGAAAGCATGCGTGACGCCGGTATCCGCAACGGCGACATAATCGTTGTTCGTCGCAACAGCGGATATGAAAACGGCGATATTGTTGTTGCCCGCGTGCATGGCGAAGACGTCACGGTAAAGCGCCTGTACAAAGAAAAAACGCATGTTCGCCTGCAACCGGAGAACGAGTTATTTGAGCCCATCTGCGTTCCCTATGACGAAATGGAGATTGTCGGAAAAGTTACCGGCCTTCTGCGCAGCCTGTAGATAGCAGCATATCGCACGCCATCATCGCAGCAATCCTTGCATGCGAATAGGTCAACGCGCCTTGCAGATATGCCGTATATGGCGGGCGCAGCGGACCGTCCGCACTCAATTCTGTGGTAGCGCCCTGTACAAACGCGCCGGCGGCCATGATAACTTGATCGGCATAGCCGGGCATATCCCAAGGCTCCGGATCGACAAAGCTGTCGACCGGCGCCGCTTTTTGTATACTGCGGCAAAACGCTACCATATCGTCAGCCTTCTGAAAACGCACTGCCTGAATGATATCGGAACGAACGGCGCTGCTCTTCGGCAGCGTAGGCAATCCTAGCATTTCGAATACGCGTGAAAAAAGGATTGCGCCGCGCATGCATTGGCATACGGTATGCGGCGCCATAAACAGACCTTGATAAAAAGGCCGATAGCTTCCGGCATACGATCCCACTTCTGCGCCCATGCCGGGTACTGTTAAACGCTGCGCAATTCTCTGTATAAGCGCGTCATCCCCCGCAATGTAACCACCCGTGGGAGCGATTCCGCCGCCGGGATTTTTGATAAGTGAACCGGCGATTATGTTTGCGCCACGCATGGTAGGCTCATTGATTTCCGTAAATTCGCCATAGCAATTGTCTACCACGCAGCATACATCTGGCGCTGCCTTTCGTATTTCCGCAAATGCAGCCGCGAGCGTTTGCGGCCCGATGGCTTCTCTCCATGCATATCCGCGCGAACGCTGCGCATAGATAATCTTTACGTTATCTTGCATGGCGGCTTTTGCGGTTTCAATATCAATCGTACCGTCTTCCTGTAACGGCACGCTTATAAAAGATACGCCGCCGCGTCCAAGCGAATTGGGCGCATCGCCGCGTATACCCAATGCGGTTTCCAGCGTATCATAGGGCTTGCCCGTAATGGAAAGAATCGCGTCGCCGCTTTCGCACAATCCGGCGAGCGCAAGGAATAACGCATGCGTGCCGTTCACAATTTGCGGGCGCACCAGTGCGGACTCCGCCTGCAACGCGTGCGCGAACACCCGGTCGAGCGTATCGCGGCCTATGTCGTCATATCCGTATCCATTGGTTGGGGAAAAGTGCCGTGCGCTGACGCGCTCTTTTGAAAACGCTTCCAAAACTCGCTGCATCGTAATCATCTCAACGGAATCCGCGCGCATAAACGGTTCCTGCAAGTCGCGTTCCGCGCTCCAGATCATTTCTCGCGCCCGGTCAGATATTTGTATCATTTTTGTATGAGCTCCTTTGCAGTAGTCAAAATCGTTCTCTTTTCGTTCTCATGAAATTGCGTCACATCAATCCAATGGATGCGTGTATCGCGCCGGAACCACGTAAGCTGCCGCCTCGCAAAGCGGCGCGTGTCGCGCTTAATCAACTCGACCGCATCGGGAAGCGTAAGCTCGCCGTCAAAATAGCGAAACAGCTGCTGGTACCCGATGGATTGCATCGCGGGAAGCGATCGAACATACCCTGCGGCATAGATTGCTTCTGCCTCCTGCAATAAACCGCGCTGCATCATCATGTCCACGCGCTGTGCAATGCGCGTATGCAGCTGGTCACGGTCCATCGTAAGTCCCAGAAAGGCCGCGTCATACGCGGACTCCGAATGCGCGCTGTTGCTAAAATCGTTGCCATATGCGGAGAGCGGTTTCCCGCTGCATTGATAAACTTCCAGTGCGCGCACAATACGCTTTTTGTCATGAATATGCAGCCGCTCGGCCGTTTGGGGATCGCATTGGCGCAAGCTGTTGTATACGTCTTCCGGCGAAAGGTCATAGGCGTCGGAAAGCGCTTTCCGAATTGCCGCGTCGGACGGCACGGCAAAATTGAGCGGGTTGGTGATGGCGTTAACATAGAGGCCGCTGCCCCCAACGATTATGGGCAGGGTATTTCGCGATAGTATGCCGTCAATCGCCTCGCAGGCAAGTTTACGAAAGAGACTGACAGAAAAAGAAGGCGTGTCAATCGGCATACAGTCTATCATATGGTGCGGAATGCCCTCGCGCTCCAGAAGTGTCGGCTTTGCAGAGCCGATATCCATGCCCTTGTACACCTGTACGGAATCTGCGGAAACAATCTCTGCGTCCAATGCGTGCGCAAGCAGGATGGAAGCGTCTGTTTTATGGCACGCGGTCGGCCCGACAATGCACAAGATACGCGGTTTCGTCATGTTAGATTACCCGCTTGAACATTTTTTCCATAGAAAGTTTGGTAAGGCGTACGGCAACAGGCCGTCCGTGCGGACAGGTCAGCAGTGTCTCATTCCTGCCAAGCGCGTTAAGCAGTTCTGTTAACTCCTGTTTCGTAATCGGCTCCCCCGCCTTCACCGCATGCTTGCACGCGGTTTGCATAAGGGAATTCCTCCCGATTTCCGCTTCATGCAATGCGTCCAGCAAAAAGGCGCTGCTAAGCGGCGTACCATTAATTTGCGGAACTGCGGCTAGCAAAATACAATTGTTTCCGCTCTCCGAAAAGACGTATCCAAATCCGGTCAAATCGTCCCTGCGCTCGCAAAAAAGCGCATAATCCGACGGTAACAGCGTGATTTCTTCCGGCATGAGCAACGCCTGCGATATGACGGACGTTCGCTTTTCCACTAGCGCGTCAAACAAAAGCCGTTCATGCGCAGCATGCTGGTCTATGCAGTAAACAACGTCCCCCTGCTGCACAAACCAGTAGGTATCAAACGCAACGCCGATAACGGTAAAGGGCAAGGAAAACGGCGCCGCAGCCTGCTCCTGCGAAAAGATGGACGCCTGTACCGGCGGTTCCTCCCGCCGGACATTTACCGTATATCGCGGAACCGGAGCAGCACTTGGTTCGTGACCAAGGGATACGGCGGCGGCTTCATGCACAGCGTGGCTTTGCGATTGCGTAAATGGAGTCCGCAGCTCCACCTGCGGCCGTTCGTTATGAAATGCGGGCGTGTGTGCAACATGCGTAACCGGTAATTCTTCCTGCTCGATTGCAGGCGTTGCAACCGTTGGCACATAGCTATGCAACAGCGCTTCCGAACATGCCACGCAAATCGTTCGCGTTACACGCTGCTCATCGACAAATCGTACCTCCAGCTTTGCCGGATGTACGTTCACGTCCACTTCGGCAAGCGCAATTTCAATGGATAACACGGCAAACGGGTATCTTCCGATAAGCAATCTGGTATCAAATGCCCTGGAAAGCGCGGCCGAAAGCGCATTGGAGCGAATCAGGCGATGGTTTAAGAAGAACAGCTGCCCTGTTCTGTTCACCCGGCTAAGCTCCGGCGTGCCGACAAAGCCCTCGATCTTCATGTACCCGTCGTCAAATGCAACCGGGCAAAGATGCGGCGCAACGCTGACGCCGTAAACAGACACGAGCGCATTTTGCAGGTTTGCATCCCCCGCCGTCTGGTACACGGTTTTTCCGTTGTTGACAAAATGGAACGCAATCTGCGGAAGCGAAAGCAACAGTCGTGCAACGGTATCGCCAACAGCACCGCTCTCCGCACGACTGCTTTTCAAAAATTTTCTTCGTGCAGGCACATTGTAAAACAGATCGGTAACCGCAATGCTGGTGCCGACCGGGCAGCCGACGCGCTTATGCGCTTTCATTTCCCCGCCCTCAAAGCGAATTTGCGTACCGATTTCATCGTCGGAAGTGCGCGTCGTAAGCGTTACGCACGCAACCGCCGCGATGGAGGCCAATGCTTCGCCGCGGAAACCAAGCGTTGCAATATGCGTAAGATCGTCCGCGCTTGTGATTTTGCTTGTTGCATGCCGAAGGAACGCCGTTTCGCAGTCCTCATCGGCAATGCCGGTGCCGTTGTCGGTAATCAGGATGCGATCAATGCCGCCGTTTTCGATTTCTATATTGATCTGCGTTGCATGCGCGTCCACTGCGTTCTCAACAAGCTCCTTCACAATGGACGCGGGCCGCTCCACCACCTCGCCGGCTGCAATCTGGTTGGCGATATGCGGCTGCAATACGTGAATAACAGGCATGTTTACTCCTCTTTTGCCAGCATGGCATGCAATGCGTACAGCTGGTTGAGCGCCTCCAGCGGCGTAATATGGTCAATGTCCATATCCTTAAGAATCCGTATGGCGCTATCCTCGCTGTTGCTGTCGAACAGGGACGTTTGTACGCTGGTTTCCGTTATTTTGGGTTTTGGCGCGCCTCGTACCGCTATATCGGAGCTTTCAAGCTCGGTTAGAATCACCTTCGCCCTGGACAGCACATCCTCCGGCAACCCGGCAAGGCGCGCTACTTGGATACCGAAGCTCTTATCCCCGCTTCCGCGTACGATCTTGCGCAAAAATACTATATCGTCGCCGATTTCCTTCGCTGTAATGCGATAGTTTTTAACGCCGGGCAGCGTGCCTTCCAGCTCTGTCAACTCGTGATAATGCGTGGCAAACAACGCCTTTGCGCCGCAGCGGGCCTTATCCGCAATGCATTCCAAAACGGCCCATGCGATGCTTAAGCCATCGAACGTGCTCGTTCCGCGTCCGATCTCATCGAGAAGCAGAAGACTGTCCTGCGTAGCGTTGTGCAGAATGTTGGCCACCTCGCTCATTTCCACCATGAACGTACTCTGCCCAGCGCTGATATCGTCGCTTGCGCCGATTCGCGTAAAGATTCGGTCGCAAATTGCAATGTCGGCCTTGGACGCCGGCACATACATGCCTACATGCGCAAGCAGCGTAATCAATGCCGTCTGCCGCATGTAGGTGCTTTTGCCTGCCATGTTCGGGCCTGTAATGATCAATAACCGGTCATCCCCGCCGTTAAGCAAAACATCGTTTGGTACAAAAGCTTCCTTCGTACTTCTTTCTATCACGGGATGGCGGCCGTTCTCAATAACAATACGGCGATCCTTGTTAAGCGACGGCCGGACATACCGGTATTCGGAGGACGCCTGCGCAAAGGATTGATAGCAGTCAATTTCCGCAAGCAATGCTGCGTCCTGCTGCAATCGTTCCGTACAGGCCAGCAAAACATTGCGGATTTCCGCAAACAGCTCCGCTTCCAGCGTAATAAGACGGTCCTTCGCACCAAGGATTTTCTGCTCCATTGTTTTGAGTTCCGGCGTAATATAACGCTCCGCATTGGCAAGCGTCTGTTTGCGTTCGTACTCGTACGGCACAAGGGAGGTATTGGATTTGCTAACCTCGATGTAATAGCCGAATACCTTATTGAATCCAATCCGCAGATTTTTTATACCGGCGCGTTCGCGCTCTTCGCGTTCAAAACGCGCAAGCCATGCTTCTGAGCCTTCCGTAATGCTGCGAAGCTCGTCCACCTCAGCGTTGTAGCCTTCGCGAATGTATCCCCCGTCCTTCATGGTCGCGGGCAGCTCGGAAGCAATGGCGCTTTTTAGCAAAGCCAATATATCCGTCATGGGATCCAATGTATCGGAAGCGCGCGCCAGTGCGTCGGAAGTGCAAGCCTGCAACGCCAACCGTATCTCCGGTATGCGCTCCAGCGTCTGTATCAACGCCATGCAGTCGCGCGCGGTGACGGTGCCGTAAACAATCTTGCTGGTCAGCCGCTCGACGTCATATACGCCGCGCAGCTGCTCCTGCACCTGCTTAAGTAAAATCAGTCTGTCCTTAAATTCCGTTACGGCGTCGAGCCTTGCCTGAATGTCGGGTATGGATTGCAGCGGGCGATCCAGCCAGTCGCGAACCATGCGGCTTCCCATGCCGGACTTGGTTTTATCGATCAAATACAGCAGCGTGTTCTTCTTGCTTCCGCCAAAGCGCAGCGGCTGCGTCAACTCCAGATTGCGGCGTGTCGCAGCGTCTAAAATCATGTACTCGCTGCGGTTGATAACACGAATGGCGCGAATATGCGAAAGCGCGTTTCGCTGCGTTTCATCCAGATATTGCATCAACGCACCGGCGGCGGAAACGGCGGACGGCAGGGCTTCACAACCAAAGCCGTCAAGCGACGCAACATGAAAATGCGCCAAAAGACGTTCCCTGGCTGTATTGAATATATAAGCAGGCGCTGCATATTGCGTAATATAGTATGCGGAGGTAATGCGCTTTGCAAGGTACTGCTGCATAAACATCGCCGGCGAGGCAATTACCTCGCGTGGTTGTATGCGGGCCAACTCGTCCAGCAGGGAAGCTTGCGGCTTATCCCCGCCAATCTGCATAACATAAAACGCTCCGGTGGAAACGTCCGCATAGGCAAGTCCGATTTGGTTCTCTTCGAGCATTACGGAGGCAATAAAGCAATTCTCATTCTCCGTAAGCATCTTATCCTCGATTACAGTTCCCGGCGTGATAACACGGATTACATCGCGGGCAACAAGTCCCTTGGCAAGCGCCGGATCCTCCATCTGCTCGCAAATGGCGACCTTATACCCTCTTTCAATGAGCTTGGCGACATAGTTATCCACGGCGTGGTATGGAACGCCGCACATGGGCGCGCGCTCCGAAAGCCCGCAATCCCGGCCCGTAAGCACCAGATCCAGCTCTTTACTGACGAGCTTGGCGTCGTCGAAAAACATCTCATAAAAATCGCCAAGGCGATACATGAGAATGCAGTCTTTGTACTTTTCCTTCATTTCGACGAACCCGCCATTGGCGCCCCCTATACTTTCGAGTTCTTTAGTGCGCGCATCCGCCGCAGCCGCTGCAATCGCCGTTGCACTCGTTCTTCTTATAACCGATGCACGCGTTGATTTCATCATCGATTGCCGTGATAAGCGAGGAAAAATCCGATTCGGAGTCCACCAGTTCGGAGAAGAGCGGGTTCTCTTGCAGCTGCCCTTGCAGGCGTTCAATATCGTTTGTCAAAGCAAGCGCCTCCACCGCGTCCTTTTCATCGGCGCTCATAATGTGTACAAGCTGTGTGCGCTTCGCTTGCAGTTCCGTGATCAAGCCGCTTACGGACTCGCTGTCCGTAACGGCGGCCTGCGCCTCCTTCATCCGTATAAATTCGCAGGAATTTGCCAATGCAATTCCCAGTTCGCGCGCTTTTTCTATCAGTTCCAATTGCTTTCCTCCATCTCGCCAAGCAACGAGTTTTGTTTTACCTTTGTCGCCTTTACCGATACATAGCTTCCAACAAGCGACGGCTCGCCCGGAAAATACAGCATTTTGAAGTTTGCAAATTTCCCAAAGCACATTGGCTGTTTCCGCGTATCGCACCCCTCCACATGAACCAGTCCCGTTACGCCTAAATATTTCTCGTTATTCATGCGCGATTGCACCGCCTGTAAGGCGTTCAGCTTCTGCAACCGCTCCTTTTTGACCGATGCATCCACCTGCTCCGGCATGGTGGCCGCAACGGTACCGCTTCGTACGGAATACATAAACGTGAATGCGGCGGCAAAACCAACGGTTGCTACAATGTCCAGCGTATCGTTAAAGTCCGCTTCTGTTTCGCCCGGAAAACCAACGATAATATCTGTCGTAATCTCCACGTCGGGCATAGCCGCACGCAGCTTCTCCACGATGCGTACATAATCCTCGCGCGTGTAGCGGCGGTTCATCATCTTAAGAATACGGTTGCTTCCGGATTGCAGCGGCAAATGCACATGATGACATACGTTCGGCAGCGTCGACATTGCCTCGATCAACGTATCCGTAAGATCCTTCGGATGCGACGTCATGAATCGAATGCGCTGCAAACCTTCTATTTGCGATACCATGCGAAGTAGCTCTGCGAAATCCACGCCCGCCAGATCATTACCATAGGAGTTAACGTTTTGCCCAAGCAGCGTAATTTCCGAAAAACCTTTTTCTACGAGCGAACGAGCCTCTTCGACAATCGCCTCCGGTTCTCGTGAACGTTCGCGTCCGCGCACATACGGAACGATGCAATAGGTACAAAAGTTATTGCATCCATAGTTGATGTTGACAAATGCGTTGATTCCGCCAGAGCGGACCGCCGGAAGATCGTCCTCAATGCGAATAT
This sequence comes from uncultured Oscillospiraceae bacterium, assembly GCA_964411535.1. Classification (GTDB taxonomy): domain Bacteria; phylum Bacillota; class Clostridia; order Christensenellales; family CAG-138; genus CAYPLG01. Next base: position 3,633 of record CAYPLG010000014.1, on the reverse strand, counting down.
TGTTTTCCTCAATTGCCAGCACGCGGTTGCCAATGCGCGCTTCCGTCAAAAAAGAGGAAAACCTGCTTAGCAAATTGGTGCCGAACACAATGTCCACATACGGGAACCGTTTGAACAGACGTTCCGCAACCGCACGCTGCTGCATCATACATCCGCAGATCGCAAGAATCCGTTCCGGATCGGCTTCCTTCCATTCCCGCAGCGCGCCTATGTTGCCGAACACTCTTTTTTCCGCATGCTCACGAACGCAGCAGGTATTATACAGTATGACGTCGGCGCTCTCTTTTGTGTCAGCGCTGCAATATCCGTTTTGCTCCAAAATGCCCGCGAGCGTTTCACTGTCGCGAACATTCATCTGACATCCGAAGGTTTCGATATAGTAACGCTTTCGCATTTGCTCCATTGTATGTAATCTCCAAATTTCTTCTTATACAGTATACCACAATTTATCGTCCAAAACGAGCAAATTACCCGCAAAGACCGTATTGCAACGTCTTGTGGTTCTCCGGCTCAAGTCAAAACTACGCATCGGTATTTTTGTCCGCACGTATTTTGGAAAATAGCGTAACAATACCGTATGCGGCATACGGCAGCATCATTAAAAACGGCGGAAGCGCGTACTGCGCTTTTGCTTCGAACAATGTATGGTACAGGAATATGCCGAGTATTGTCAGCGGAAGCAGCAGCCGCGCCTCCGTTCGCCGTTCCTTATCAAAGAGAAACAGAACCAGCGCTGCGACAAATCCAATATACACAACCTGATCGATCACGTTAAAATACCCCGACAACAGGCGGTTCGCATCTCCATAGGAAATACTGTCCGCAAGCGGTGAAAGCGGGCCGCTGTGCTCCCCTGCGGCGCTGCTCCATATGCTTTGATAGGACGGCTCGTTCCAATGGCTTGTCAGCTTATGATACATGAATGCCGCAAAATAGCGCGGACGGGAAGCGAACATCTGTATGCGCTCCGCCGCATCGGCGCGTATCTGCCTTGCGGCGGCGTCCGCGTCATAATTGTTCTCCGGCATAATGGTAATCGGATAGCTGTTAAACCAACCGGAGCAAAACGAGGATTCGGAAAGACCGGTAACAAGCCACGCGGTAAAAGGCGTACCTTTGCCGAATGTAATATCCGCCTTTGCTTCATAATGCCGCTGCACAACGCCCGGCAGCAGGAACGAAAGGCACAGCATGCAGACAACGCCAAGGAGAGGCAGTATGCTCTTTCTGCGTATCGCATGAAGCGCCAAAATAATACTATTGGCAACAAGGAGCACCTTATGATTCTGTTTTAGCACAATGGCGCAAGCAATCAATACGGCAGCTGGAAGCAGCAGCCAAAGCTTTTCCTCCTGCGTAAAGCGAATCACGAAGTAGCAGCCCCAAAGAGCAAGCGCAAGCCCCGGATACACGCCGTACAGGAATGTGCATAAAAACGCCGGTTGCAAGCAGAGCAGCATGAGCACGGCGGCAAGGAATTCCACCTTCCAGTCATGGAACAGCCTGCGCGTAATGGCAAGCAAAGCCAGATAAATTGCGTCAAGGCAGACGACATTCAGGATTGCCAGCGTTGTATACAGATGATCTGCACCGGACAATTTTGCAATCTGCTCTGCATACCAAACAAAGCCGAGCTGGTATGGATACTTGATAAAGTAATCCGTCTTAGCAAGCGCACGGGAATCTCCTGCCGCCATTTTCAGCGCGGCGTCCAGCACCACTTCGGAATCCGCATATGGCAGGGCCTTTGCGCTAAAAATCCACCATATCGCAAGTGCATTCACGAAAATAAGCATAACGGGCACGCATATGCGAAGGGTCCTCTTCGTAATACGGCATTGCAGCAGCAGCCAAATAAGAAGCAGGCACGCAAGCGCCAGCGCAACCGTCAACAGTACGGAGTCCTTTTCGAACAGGACGTGCTCATTATTGTCCGGCGAGTAGAATATCTCCACATAGCACGTCGCAAAAAAGCCGTTCACCGTTACAAAAAGGAAACAGACAGTCAATAAAAGAAGAATGATCGCGCCGGCTGTATCTGCAAATCTGTTGCGTATCATGCCTTTTGCCTCTTAATACGCAAATACTTTTCGACTTCTTCCCGTACGCCTTCCGAAAAACCGACCGACCAATAGCCGAAGTCCTTTTTTGCGTCGTCGTGCGGATAGCACCGGGGTTCAACCAGTCGCTGCACCTTTTCGCGATAATCCACCTTTCCGATTGAAAGCAGGTATATCCCCCATGCGCCGCTAATTGCAATCCAAAACGGAACGGAAACAAACCGCGCCTGCTTTCCAAGATAATCCGCAATCGTTGTTAGCATATCCCTAAGCAAAATCGGTTCCTTCCCGGAAAGCACATAGTTGCGCCCCTCGCAAACAGTGCCGGCAAGCAGAACGTCCGCATACGCGTACCCAAGGTCGCGCCTGTGTACAGGCTGTAACGGATAGCGCGCACCGTTGACAACCGGCATAACGGGAAAACGATCCATCATGCGGATAAAGCGAATTACATTCTGATCGTCCACGTCGCCATATATCATCGTCGGGCGAAGAATGGTCAGCGCGATTCCCTTTTCCCTGCACAAGGCCGTGATCTGGTTATCGGCTGCAATGTATCCGGCGGAAGCGGATTTGTATTTCGAGTATATGCCGGTTGTATGTACGCTGATCATACGGCGGACACCGGCATTGGCGGCAAGCCGTGCAACACGAACCGGATCATCGATGATGCCGAAGATGTGCAGCAGCGTATCCACACCAGAAAGTGCGCTTTGCATGCACGCATCGTCCAGAATATCGCCATACACAATCTCCAACGGCAACGCGTAGTTTTGTAAAAAGCGTATATCCGACGTTTTGCGTACGAGGACGCGAAACCGCATCCCTTTGCATTCGGATTTGCGCATTGCAAGCCGTTCCATTGCGAATCGGCCGGAATGCCCGGTCGCACCGGTGATCAATACAAGTCTGTCCATCCATAGCTCCTGCAAACGCGCATTAGCTTGCACATTTGCGAAATATGTTTGCCGCCATTTCGGCAATAAAATATTATAGCATGGATTTCAGTCCCGGTAAACGGCGGCCGGTTGATTTTGTCGGAATACACTGTAGGACTACAGGACTACAATGCGTGCGAAATCGAGTATATCATACGGACGTCGAGTGGAAAACTTTATAACAACGGTATATACGCACGCCGCTGGAAGAAGCTGCAAGCGAAAATTGCAAACGCCGATTCTTTAGTCGAACAGATGGAAGGAAGCTCCATCTTGACAGCTCACTACTACCGGCATAACTACGCATCGTTACTATGATAACGTCAGTGTCAACGTCATAACAGTACATAAATACTTGTACATGCGAACCCCGCGATAACGATGAAAATACATACTCATCTTGGAAAAAACTTCAACAGCGTGACGCGAATATTGTTCAAAAAGCGTGCATGCAGATGGCAAGAACATACATGATTATGTGTGACGATTGCAATATGCAAGAGCAAAGAAAAGCCCCCCCTGAATAAGGGGGGCTTTTTTGGCGGAGAGAAAGGGATTCGAACCCTTGATACGGTTCCCCGTATACACGATTTCCAGTCGTGCGCCTTCGACCAGCTCAGCCATCTCTCCACTGC
>CAYPLG010000013.1:15858-30887 GCA_964411535.1 uncultured Oscillospiraceae bacterium | reverse complement strand
TTATGCTCCCTTGCTCCCTTGATGACGATATCCTTCATACAATCTCCCGTTGTCCTTCCGCCCGCGCCTGTGTCGCGAGCAAAACGGATTATATCAAAAAAGCGTGCATAATGCACGCAAAGTCATATAAGTTCACGCCTTTTTTCGATTTCCTACTTCCTCGACCGGCCCCGGCTCCGCTTCCGGCTTCCGATCGTGCCGGGCTTGGCCTTCGCGGCCTGTACCTCCGGGTCCTGCCCGCTGAGCTTTCGGATCTCGTCGCGCAGCTTCGCCGCCTGCTCAAACTCCAGCTCCCGCGCACACTGCCGCATCTGCTCGGTCAAAAGCGCAATGCGCTCCGCCGTCTGCTCCTCGCTTAGCGCATCGTCGCCGCTGTCGATCTTCGTGGTGATCGCAAACGTCTCGCGCACCGCCTTATGAATGCTTGCGGGCGTAATGCCGTGCGCCTCGTTATATGCCATCTGGATGCTCCGGCGGCGCGCCGTTTCGTCTATGGCATACCGCATGGAATCCGTCATGTTGTCGGCGTAAAGGATCACCTTGCCCTCCACGTTCCGCGCAGCGCGGCCAATCGTTTGCACAAGGCTTGTCGCGGAGCGAAGGAAACCCTCCTTATCCGCGTCCAGAATAGCAACAAGCCCCACTTCCGGCAAGTCAAGACCCTCCCGAAGCAGGTTTATCCCCACCAGAACGTCAAATTCGCCGAGCCGCAGGTCGCGGATGATCTCCATGCGCTCCATGGTATCAATGTCGGAATGCATGTACCGGACGCGTACGCGCATGCCGTCGAGGTATTCGGTCAAATCCTCCGCCATGCGCTTCGTCAGCGTTGTCACCAGCGTGCGGAACCCCTTCTGCGCCTGCATGCGCACCTCGCCAAGCAGGTCGTCGATCTGCCCCAATACGGACCGCACCTCCACGACCGGGTCGATCAGGCCCGTCGGGCGGATAATCTGCTCGGCAACCTGTGTGGAGTTTGAAAGCTCATACGCGGCCGGCGTCGCGGAAAAGCAGATCATCTGCGGAATGCGCGCGCGAAATTCATCAAATTTGAGCGGCCGGTTGTCATACGCGGAGGGCAGCCGGAAGCCATAGTCGACAAGCGCGGTCTTGCGCGCCAGATCGCCGCGATACATGCCGCCAACCTGCGGCAGCGTAACGTGCGACTCGTCGACGAACAGCAGGAAGTCCTTCGGAAAATAATCGATCAGGGTAAACGGCGGCTGGCCGGGGCTTCTGCCGTCAAAGTAACGCGAGTAGTTTTCGATGCCGTTGCAGTATCCGATCTCCCGCATCATCTCCAGATCGTACTGCGTGCGCTGCTCGATGCGCTGTGCCTCAACGATCATGCCCTTCTCCCGGAACATCTCCCCCTGCTTCTGCGCGTCCGCCCAGATGGTGTCCATTGCAGGCTCCATCTTCTCGCGGCTGGTCGCATAGTGCGAGGCGGGGAATATGCCCGCGTGCGCGCGCTCCGCAAGCACCTCGCCGGTAAGCGGATGCACCTCCAGAATGCGGTCGATCTCGTCGCCGAAAAACTCCACCCGGATGCACCGGTCCGCCCACTGTACGGGGAAGATATCGAGCACGTCGCCGCGAACGCGGAACGTACCGCGCACAAAGTCAAAGTCGTTCCTTTGAAACTGAATATCGACCAGCTTCTGCATCACCTCCCGCAGCGGGATCGTCATGCCCTTTCTGAGCGAAACCGACATGCGCATATACTCCACCGGGTCGCCCAGCGCGTATATGCAGGAAACGGAGGAAACGATGATTACGTCCTTCCGCTCGTTGAGCGCGCAGGTTGCGCTGTATCGGAGCCGGTCAATCTCATCGTTGATATCAACGGTTTTCTCGATATACGTATCCGACGCGGCGATATATGCCTCCGGCTGATAGTAGTCGTAATAGGAGACGAAAAATTCCACCGCGCTGTCCGGAAAGAACTCCTTAAACTCGCTGCAAAGCTGCGCAGCCAGCGTTTTGTTGTGCGCAAGGACAAGCGTGGGCTTTTGCACGCGCTCGATCACCTTTGCCATGGTAAACGTCTTGCCGCTGCCGGTAACGCCCAAAAGCGTCTGCATGGAATCGCCGCGCAGCACGCCTTCCGCAAGCTTCTCGATCGCCTGCGGCTGATCCCCGGAGGGTTCATAGGGACTGACGACATGAAACTCGTTCATTTCGTAATTCTTGCGTCCGTCATTTCATAGATAACCGTCTTGCCGGAAAGCCGGTGCGCATAGATATATTCCCGCGCGTCCTGATGCAGCGGGTGCTTGTCGTAGATATCGACCGCCTGCATATCGGCAAAGGTGCAGGTCAGCGCGAGGTCATAGCTTCTTTCCCCGTTGTGCCAGATATCCATGCCGGTCTCCATGGAAAGGATCTCCGGTATTTTGCCCATCATGCCGTGCAGCTTCTCCACAACGGTCGGCAGGCATTCCTCCGGATCGCGGAACTTAAAGAGTACGATATACTTTAGCATACATTCTCCTCCGTTATGCAAAACGCCGCCCTGCATCGCGCGGCAAGTCAAAACTCATAATCCACCGTCGCGCTCGCGGTGCGGTTCGCGCGGATATATTTCCGCACTTCAGCATGCGCCGGATGCGTGTCATATGCGTGCAAGTCCTCCAAAGAGCGGAACGTAACCAGCAGCGCCATATCGTAGCTTCGGTCGCTGTGCAGCACATCCGCCCCAGTGACAAGCGTCACGATCTCCGGAATCTTCTCCGGAAGCGCCATAAGCAGCTCCCGCGCCTTCGGTACGCAGGTTGCAGGGTCGGCAAACTTCGTAAATACAATGTGTTGAATCATACCGTTTCTCCTTTTGAAAAGCTTTTTAGCATCGCCAGCAGCATGGCGTCGTCGTCCTTCATAGCGCCGGTTTTTTGCAGGTAATCGACGTCGGTAAACGCCTCCATCGCGGCAACAATCTGTTCCCGCGTACATTTCTTCGCCTTCTGCACGGCCATCTTCGCGGCGTACGGGCTTCCGCCAAGCGCCTGTACAATCGCCTGCTCGCTTTTTCGCTGATCCAGCATCTGCCGCGCAAGCAGCATCTGTTTGAGCTGTCCGTCAAAAAACGAGGCCAGGCCCATGGACGTATCCGCACCGTCTTGCAGCAAGGAAAACAGCGCGGAAACCGCCGCTTTGCGGTTGCCCGCAACCAGGCGGTCCAAAATCGCAAACACCGTGTGCTCCGTCGAAGGCGGCACGCACGCGCGTACGTCCTCCATCGTTATGCGCTTGCCGCGCCCGGCATAATCGCACAACCGTATCGCCGTCGTTTCCAGCGCGCCCTGGTCGTACCCGACCCATTCCAGCAAAAGCCGTGCGGCGCCCGGTTCTATGGTGGAGCCGCACGCCGCCGCGCACTGCTCGATAAACTCCCGCGCGTCATCCGTGTCGTTCTTCGGGTCAAACGCGCGGAATTCCACCGCGCGGTCCATGGCCGCAAACGCCTTATACAGCGCAGTGGTTGCCGGCGCTTTTCCGTTTCGGATAACGAGCAGCACGCTCGTCTCCGGCACGCGCTTTACATATTCCGCAAGCGCTTCCGCCGCCTCCGCGTCAAGCTCCTCCGCGACGACCATGCGCTTTTCCGAAAACAGCGGCAGCGTCTCGCACGCGTTGATCACGTCGGCAGCGGCGGGCTGCCGCAAGCGCTGCACGTTGAGATCCCGCATCCCTGCGTCGATGGTTGCGATTGCCTTTTGCAGCGCGGCATTCCGGCTGTACGGCTCCGCGCCATGCAAATAGTATGCGCCGGAAAGCCCGTTTTCGGCGATTTGGTTCAAAAAGGCGCGTTCATTCATATGGTTTGATTATAGCATAGCTCCCCGCATATGCAAACGGGACGCTGCGCTTTATTCCTCCGGAAGCGTCGGATACGCCTCCCCCAGCACAGAAAGAATCACCCGCCAGGTATTATAGCCGGAAAGCCCGGTAATATCGACCGGCTTGCCGCCAACATAAAGCGCGTTCAAAATCCGGCGCTGATCCTCCGTGTCGATCCAGAACGTGTGCGGCTTGTCGCTGTCCTCATGATAGCGCAGGCCGTGATCGGACTGGATCAGGATGATCGCGTTTCGGTCGTTTGCAACGATGTTCTTTGCCGTCTGCAACAGCCGCTTTGTAATATAGATGTACTGATCGAGATAGTAATGCGTATCCTCCCAGTTCGTCCAGTTCTCCGCATCGACGCTGTTCCCGTCCGCATCGTAATAAAAAGGCGGGTGCGGGGAGCAGATATAGAGGAATGTCGCGTGGCCGCCCGTTCCTTCGTAATTCTCCGCGTCGTCCAAATAGTTGAAAACCGCAAGGTCGCCCTCATCTTGCACCATGCGCCAGTACATGATTGTCTGCACGGGCATAAGCATGGAGTTGTTGAGCAAAATCTCCGTTGCGGATTCGCCGTTCATCGTGGCGGCCTCGCTGTCGAGCGCAAACGTTTCCTGCTCCAGCAGTTTCGGCAGCGGATAGAGCGAGCCCAGCTGCCGGAGCGTATACCCCATTCCCTCCAGCACGCCGTAAAGCGCGCCGTTGTTGAACAGCTCCATGTATTCGGCGTACGTCATGGCGTCCGTCGTAACCGGCGCAAGGTTGACCGTATCCGCCATGTTCTGTATCGTGCCGCCGCCGCGGTTATAGCTTGTGTCCGATACGCAAAAGCCCAGCTCCGTAAGCGCATCGGCAAAGGCGCTGTTATCGTAGCCGTAATACTTTTCAATTTCTGTGAAGGAAGCGTATTCGTCCGCAATCAAATAGTAAATGTTCGGCAGCGCGGCATCCTTGTCCGCCGCGGGGGCCGAGGCAACAAACTTTTTCTCGCTGCGCCGCGCAATCACATCCGGCACGGCGGTAATCACGTTCATGGCAAGCACGACGACGGCGGCAATGCACATCAGGTTCATAATAATTGCGCAGAGCCCCTCTTTTTTTCGAAGGCGCAGCAGCACGAAAAGCAGCACTACGCCAACCGCCGCAGCAACGATATAGTATACGCGAACGCGCGCGCCCGGCGCAACGCGGTCGACCAATGCAACGATAAAATTGAAATTGAGAAACAGCGCCATGCCGCAGCCGGTCAGCAACGCCGAAAACGCAACGTCGCGTGTAATCAGCCACACCAAAAGGAGCGCAACAAGCCCCAGCGCGACGGAAACGCCCAGCGGCAGCAATACGTCCGCAAGCCGGAGCTCATATGCATTGTTGCAAAAAAGGTACAGCGCGGGCAGCGCCGACACAAGCACGACCAGAAGCACCGGCAGGGCGGCGCGCGTTTTTATGACGTTCTTTTCCATGTGCAGCATTATAGCACACTTTTTTTCGGGCGTGAACCGCGCGGCGCGTCAGCCCCCGCGCCGGTCCTGCTTGTCCTCCGTAATGTCGAAGCTTGAAATCATGACCATGTCCCGCCCGCTCCACCGCAGCGGCGACGCCTGCGAAAGCACGACCATGCCGTCCGAGCGGACCGCCTCGACCAGGCGCGGCGCCGTCGCGTCATACAGACTGCGCACCGGGCATTCCACGCAGGGCTCGCTGCGTCCGATAAACTCCCGATAACAGATCTTCCCGATGCAATCCGCCCCGGTATGCCGGTAGACATTTTTGTTCGTGTAAACAATTTTATACGTATCCGGCTCAATGATGTAAATATATTCGGCGTTATCATCCAGCGCGGCGCGGAAGTCGGCCGAGAAATCCGCGCTGTTGGACTGCCGGTGCCGGAGCAGGTATGCGGCGATGATACGCGAAACGAACATGAGCGTACCCGTTTGCTCGTCCGTCCAGTTCCGGTTCTCCCTGCATTCGTCGAACCCGATCATGCCGGAAAACACGCCGTTGTCGCGGATTGCGTATTGCAGCATGGAGCGGATGCCCTGCGGCTCCAATATCTCGCGGGAACAACGCGGGAGCGCCGCAACGTCCGGACAATGCCAAACGCCGCTTTTGTCAAACCAATTGATATACACCTCTCTGCCGCCAATATCCGCATACCGCACGTTTTGCAGGTTGTCTATCTGCGCCGCAACGCCCGGCGCGCACCATTCGAAGGTGTTTACCATCGCATCATGGACGGCTGTATCCTCGAAGATGTATGCACGGCTCAAATCGTAATATTCCCCCAGAAGGGAAAGCGTCGTTTTGATGGCGCCGTCTATGTCGGACGAAGCATAAAACAGGCCGAATATCTGGTCCACTACGTCGTCGTTAAACGTATACGCATGCGAGCTGACATTCAATCGCTGCCGGATAGCTTCGGAAATGCTGGCGCGATCCTTGATATCCTGGATATCGTCGCCCTGCGCTACCATGCGATAGACGCGCCCGTCCGCATCCTCCACGCTGGCATAGCGAATCCGCCACCAACGCATGCCCGTTCCCGTCAGGTTGGCGACAAATTCAATCTCTCCGTCCACATGCCCGTCCTTCGCCCCGCGAATAACCTGCCGCAGCGCCTCCACGCTGTCCGGATGCAGCCGCTCGCCGGGAAACGAGCTCTCGCTGCAGTTTGGCACCGTATGCTCCTTTACGCCGGTTCCAGGAATATATACCTGATAACGCAGCGTATCGCTTGCATAATCATAGTCGAAGAAACCTGCGCCGGTAGTCTCCATCAATAGCCGCCTGCGCTCCGTTTCCGCCTCCCGCTCCTGCTCCATGCGCTTGCGGTCCGTAATGTCCTCTATCGAGACATACAGAACCGCACGATCCTCGTTTTTCGCCAAAAGACGGATACGGTTATACATCCAGGTCTTTGTAACGCCGCCGACGCCAAACAGGCCCTGCAGCTCGAAGTCACGCTCCTCGCCGGTTGCAATCGCTGCGCGGATTTCCGCCAGATACCGCTCCCGGTTCCCCTCGTCAAACCGTTCCAGAAGATTGGACTGTATCGCCAGATACTTTTCTCGCGTAGTGCCGAGCGTTCTGTAAAAATTGTCGTTGACGCGCGAGCCCTCCAGCACGCCGTTGCAGTATTCCATAATGGCCGCACCGCCGACAAAGCTGTTGAACAATAGTGTCATCTGCGCGGAAGGGTCCCAGAACGCCGCCATGCCTTCCACATTCGCATTTCGATACCGGTCAAGGAAGGACGACGCCCCCGACTGCAACATCTCCTCGAATGCGTCGGCCGGCATCGGATGGGCAAAAAGGAAGCCCTGCATATATACGCAGCCAAGGCTTTTGAGGTAATCCGCCTGCGCTTTGGTCTCCACACCCTCCACAATGATCGGAATCCGAAGCCAATGCGCCATGCGAATGACCGAGCTTAGGATATTACCGCCCCGCGCGCTATCCTCACAGTTTTCAAGGAATTTCATGTCGAGTTTCAGCACGTCGACATATACGTCCTTCAATGTGTTTAGCGAGGAATATCCGCTGCCAAAGTCGTCCATCTCCACCGTGAACCCGGCTTGCTGCAACGCGTGCACCGTATCGATCAGCTGCTTCGGATTCTCCATGTATGCGGACTCCGTAATCTCCAGGCGTAGGGCGGAGGCCGGCAACTCATACTGCGTCGTCAGGCGCTTCAATATTTCGGTAAGCTTTACGTCATAAATATCCAGTCTGGATACATTGACGGATATGGACAAAGAAAGCTCCCGCGCCTGCGGATACTGCGCGAGCCAACGCTTTACGTACCGGCAGCAGCGCTCCCATACGTATTCATCGAGCCGCGTCACCAAACCGTTCTTCTCAAATAGCGGTATGAAGACGCCGGGCGGAAGCAGGCCACGCTTCGGATGATCCCAGCGCACCAACGCCTCCGCGCCAATAAGCGCGCCCGTTTCATAGTTCACCTGCGGTTGGAAATACAGTTTGAACTGCTCGTGAACAAGCGCCTGCTCCATATCGTTGATCAATTGCTGCTCGTCAATAAGGCGATAACGCAAGGTGTAATTATAGTAGCCAAGCTTTGTATCAAAGCCGCTTTTTACAGAACGCAATGCCAGCAGCGCCCTGTCGCACATCAGCGAAACATCCACGCTTACATCGTCTATCCGATAGACGCCGATCGATGCGGAAAGGCGAAAATCGACCGAATACGACGAAAGCCATCTTTCAAACTTTTCCTTGGAGCGTTGAATCTGCTCTCCGTCATCGGCCGTCAACAGCACGAAATGATCGGACTCCAACCGCGCCAGCGCCAGCGACGGTCCGGGATTGCGCCGCAGCCGCATGGCGATATCGCAAAGCAGCTTGTCCCCGGCAACGGTACCGCGTACGTCGTTATAGACCTTAAAGCGGTTGATATCAAACCGAACGATCGCAAGCCGTTGCCGCGTGCCCGCGTCAAGTATTTCCTTGACCCGCCTGTAAAACGCCCGTTTGCCGAGAATCCCCGTCAACTCGTCGTTTTCGCTTAGATGCAACAGATTCGCCTGTTGCTGATAGCGCAGTTCCAGCGCATGATACTTTTCTTCGAGTCCGAAATCGCTTTCCTCCTCCGCCAGCTCCGCGCCCGTATCGGCATAGGCCACCGCCGATTCGCCAAGCATCTGTTCGGCGCTGCTGCATGCGACTGTCGCCTTTCTAAGAAGCTGTCCATATGTTGTGCAATCCGCCCGCTCTACCGCAAACCCGCCGATTAAGGTTGCGTTCGACTCCGGATGCGCCTGCTTGAGCAATTCCTTCAAAATCGCCATCGTGCTGGAAACGCGTTCCCGCTGCATCTCGATGCTGCCCGCGTCCGCACGCAGGAGCGCAACCCGGCTCTCGTCCAGCTGCCCTACGATTACATCCCCGCCGATCGCAATCCGGCAAAGGCGGCCAAAGGTGAACAGCACGTCCCTTGCTTCGACCTCGCCCATTTCCGCCCGCGCCCGGTCCAGTCCAAGTACGGCAATCACCGCCATGGCAACCAGATTGCTGTTGGGGCCGGTAGAAATCACATGCCCTGCCAGCAGCTCCATCGACTCCTTCGAGTACAGCAGCAGCGCCGCGTTGCGGACAAGCGGGCGGTTGAGCGAAAGCTCCCAGTTGCGGCAGGCGTTATTATCCCGCAAATAGCAGAAGGCATAAACGTCGCCGCTAATCGGGTGTCGCATCAGTTTGATAAAAAGGCTTGTCCAGCGGCGCTGGCCGTCCGTGCCGATGCGCCGGTAGTCGATAAACTTCCACACCTCGCCGTCCAGATAGGAAGCAAGCAAATACTCCCGCGCAGTCAGTTGTCTAAATTGCAGGGCGTCCTCGCCGTCCACGCACCGCTCTGCGGCGATGCCGATATAATCGTCGTATGCCGCGCCGGAAAAGCCGCTGTACCACGCGTCGCCGTTGACCTTCGCGACCTCCACCTGATTTTTCGTAAAATTGACTCGCACATACCCCGTCAGCGATTCCTGCACGATATCGGCAAAACGCATCTCATGCGCGAAACTGTGCATTTCCGCATTGATATTCGGCACAAGCTGCGTAATGCCGAGCGCGCAATACGGCCTTCCGTTTTCGTCACGCAAAAGCCGGAACTGATTCTTTACCCAGACCTCGCCGCCATTGCTCCGGCTGAGCAGAAAGTATGTATCGCTGTCATCGCCGGCGTACATCGCCTGAAACATATCCGTAAATCGTGTAACGGAATCCGGATGAATTGCGCCCGTTGCCAAATAGCTCCCCGGTGCGTCCGGAAAGACGGTCGTACCGGAATGCAGCCTATCCCAGGCCGGGCCCGTCAGCGTCAGTGTTTTGGACGCAATATCGACCTCCCAAAGCATCGCGTTCGTCTGCTCAACTGCAGTGCGATAGCGCACCTCCGCCTCGCGCAAATGCTCGTCCGCATGCTTGAGGTCCGATACGTCCGTAATAACCGCCACAAGCCGGTGAATGCCATCGCCCTGCTCCGGTATTCGCTTTGCGCGGATGCGCCTCCACTCAACGCCGCTCTCCGTCGTAACGCGGTAGGTGTTTGTCAACAGCTCGTCGCTCTCTGCCGTTTTAAACAGCGCGGTGCGCAGCCCCGGCAAATCCGCCGGAGACACATAGGAAAATATCTTCTGCTTCGAGTCTTCCTCGCCTTCCGTGCTACGCCCGAAGGATCGGTACAAGCTGGGGCTGACGTACGTAATGCGGATATCGTCCGTCACTTCCGACATGACTACGCCGCCGTCCATGTAATCCAAAAGCGTCCTTAACTGCACCGTGCTGACGCTTTCTATCTGCTGCGCCAAATCGCCGCGCCGCCGGTCTCGCGCGCCGCCGGTAAAAAACGTATACCGGTTTTTGCCCTCTCCCTTGGATTGGTATAATGCGGCGTCGGCGTCGTTATACAGGGATTGGAAATCGTTTTCTGCCGCATCGAAGAGCAGCACGCCGACGCTCGTCGTCAGTTCCAGCGTCGTGTCTCCGTTGCTTGCGTTGAATTGCAGGGCCGTAAGCAGCGTCTCCGCGCGGTTTCGCGCAACGCTTTCCGAATAAACGTCCTTCATCAGCGCCATGAACTCATCGCCGCCCATACGGCCGACGATATCCGTGGAACGAAAAACGGTGCTAATGGCCGTGCCAACGTCCGTCAGAATGCGGTCGCCATACTGATGCCCGAAATTGTCGTTAATTTGCTTAAAGTTATCAAGATCGATCATGAACAGCGCATGCATTCCGCTTGCCTCCGCAAGGTACGCTTCGATATGCCGCACCGTTGCGTCATGGTTCAAAAGCCCCGTCATCGCGTCTCGCTCTGCGGCTTCCAAAAGCCCGTCATACACACGCTTCTTTGCATCGATATCGTGCAGGATAATGATTAGCGAAAGATGCCCGTTTACCGGGTCCAGCAAAAAGTGCAGCTCCTCCCGCACCCAGCGCTTCGCTCCGTTCGCCATAAGACGCAGGTATTCAAACGCGTGGCTGCGAATGCCGCGATTGTATTCCCCCTCCAAAAATGCGCGCGAAAACCCGCAAAAATAGCTGCGCACCGCTTCATCCTCCGCAACGCATGCGGCGGCGTTTTCAATATAGTCGTCAATCCTCCGGTAGAAGGACGCCACGTGATCCGTCTCGTCCCGAAAGCGCGCGTCCACCACGCGCCATTCCGTCACGTCGAACAAAACCGCAATCGGCGAATCCGGCGGCAGCTCAAACAGCTTCTTGAGCTCGTTTTCATACACCTGGCGCGCTTCATATTCCACCGTTATATCGCGCGCGATGCCCATTATGCCGATCGCGTTGCCGTCCTCGTCCTTAAGTATATACTTGGACGTCAGGCAGTAACGCGGCTTACCGTCCTTTTGCGTCATCGGCTCAACATAATTCTCAATGGCGTTCCCGCCCGCAAGCAGACGCTTGTCATCGTCCGTATACCGTTTCGCAAGCTCCGCATCGCTGAATATTTCAAAGTCGGTTTTCCCGATTAGCTTTGCCGGATCGCTCTCTCCGGTCATCTCCGCAAACGGACGCGACGCGCTCCTGTATATGCCATGGATATCCTTGACAAACGCCATGTCCGACGTATGCGCCCAGTATTCGCAATGCGCGTTTTGCAGCAGCTGTTGATACGGTTTCCCCACGATCTCTTCCTCCAGCGGAACGCCCGTACGGCGCCCCGTTCATTTGTTGCCGTTTCCGGGTTCGTCCTCTCTTGCCAGGGTAATCTCCGTGACGTCGCCCTGCGGCGTGCTTTGTGTAAAGATAACGTCCGTACGAATGCGGCGATATACGCAATCGTCGCCCAGCTGCCTGCCTGTATGGCACACCACCCGTTGTCCGCGCGCATAGGCGGCGAGGAGGCTGCTCCGATTAAAGGCCGCATAAAAGGATTGCCTGTCATCCGGATGATAGGTTGCAGCGCCATCCCGGATCAGTTGGTCATACTCCCCCGCATCAGCGCCAACCGCTGTCATAAAGCGATCGCACCGCATCATGTAATAGCTGTTTTTCGTCAGGTTGGCGGAAATTACCAACGGGTAGACGGCCGACATGGCAAAGAGCAACCGGTCAAGCTCCGCATGGTCGAATGCGTCGGCCTGCCACCGGGACGCCTCCGTGTGCCCCCTGTACCGATATGCCGTCTCTTCCATATCCGGCGTATAGAACGCATAATCGTTCTTTCCGTTTCTTTTTACATGATACAACGCGGTATCAGCCTTCCGGTACAGCTCGTCAAAGCTGTCCCTGCCAATTACGCCGGTTGCAACACCGATGCTCCCGCATAGCGCTACATCGTCATTCTCCCCGATGCGGACCGTAGCCAGCTGCCGCATAAACGCCGCCATCACGCCGCGCAGGCGCGCCTCGTCGCCGACGCCGTCCAGAAACGCAAGGAACTCGTCGCCGCCAATCCGGCCAATGATATCCGAACGCCGGAACTGCGCCATAAGCGCGCCCGCCATGCTTTTGATCGCCCGGTCGCCCTGTGCATGTCCCAGGCTGTCGTTGATCGGCTTCAGGCTGTCCAGATCCGCAATCAGCAACGCGCACGGACGCGCCGGTGTATCCGCAAGCTTTTCGCGCACCAGCGTCTCGGTTGTAATTTTATTGTAGATCCCTGTCAGGCCGTCTGTTTCCGCCTGTTTCTTCACATCCAGCGCGGCGAGCTTCTCCTCCGTCACATCGCGCAGTATCGTATACGCCTTGATATAATCCGAATAGGGATCGAGAATCATCTGCACATCTGCGCGGAACCAGCTGTCCTTTCCGGGTGGAAAGTCCACGGGCAGATCCATGGAAAGGTTACGCGTACCGTCCGAAAAAGCGGTGATAAGGTGTTCACGCGAAAAGAATGACCACGCGCGCGCGCGATCGTCCTTCTTTACCAGATTGTTGATGCCGTACCCAACCGCCTCCTCATGGTGGCAGCCGCTTTGGGGGAAGGCGAGCGACGCGATATTGCCCCCCTGCTTTTCCACAATGTCCGCCGTCAGGTCGGTTTCAAAATACACGATCGCTTCCTTGGAAGCGCCTTCGCCGACCGTTTGCCGGTACCGCTCGTATGCCAGCTCCCGCTCGTGCTCCTCCGTAATGTCCTGTAACGAAAGCACCGCCGACGTTGGCGTATGCGCGCCGGAGCGGACAAGCGAATAGCGAAGATCCAGCCAGCGCGGTTTGCCGCCGGTCGTAACCATGTGCACCTTGGCGCCGCCTTCCGCCTTACCCGCGTATATCTCGGCAAACACCTGTCTTAGATCGCCGATGCTTTCCGGCAGGACCAGTCCCTTCGCGATTACGTACTCCGGCATATTCTCCGCGAAAACAGCCGCGTCCGTCTTTCCGTCCGCACCCGTGTCCGCATAGGCCGTCCGCGCCGCAATGTCGTAGCGATAGATCATCCGGTTTGAATGCGCCGCAACAACGCGGAATACCCGCGCGTTCTCCCGAAGCGTTGCGTTCTCATCCTCCCTTTTGCGTTGCAGCGTAATGTCCTCCACGGCGATCACCGCCTTAACAGGGCGGTGATCCCGGTCGAAAATCGTTACAAACTCCCCGCGTTCCCAGCAGTCCGTTCCGTCGGCGCATTGGAAGCGCACCTCCGCGTCGCCCGTTTTCTCCCCCCGAAGAATTGCGCTGTAAAACGCCGCGAAAACGAGGCGTCCCGCTTCGTCCGCCAGTACGCCGCGGTCGTTTACGCTCCTCGGAATATCCGGCACAACGCTCGGCAGCCCATGCTTTCTTGCATAGGCTTCCGGCATGGTCAGCGTTCTAGACGCTACGTCATACAGGCAAACCGTCTTGCCTATCTGCGCCATGGTAATCGTGCGTTCCTCCTCGCTGATGCGAAGCTGCTCCTCCATCTCCTTGCGGCGCGTTATGTCCATGCATACCAGTATATACGCAGGCCCGCCGTCTACGGTAACAAGCGTTCCCTTCTCGTACATCCAGCGTATGCTGCCATCTTTTTTTACGACGCGAAATTCCTGTTCAAAGTGTTTCGTATACGGCGGCTCCTCCGCCCTCCGGTCCCGAAAGAGCGTGCCATAATCCGCCTCCAGCACAAGGTCGCGCAAATGTTGCTTTTGCAGCGCTTCATATTCCGAGGCCGTATAGCCAAGCTCCGAAAGCATCGTGCCGCCGACATGCAAAAGCGTTCCCGCCTTGTCCAGCCGCACGAGCGCGGTCCCTATCGGAATCGACTCGTCCAGTATCTGCTGATACTGCCGCTGCCGGGAGAGTTCCCCGGTGGTGAGGTCGAGCGCCCGTTTGAGCGTTTCCTCCGCAGTCTTCTGCTCGTCAATGATCCGGCAGAGAACAATGCCGGTCACGTCGCTGTTAAAATCGTTCTGTACATGCAGCGCGACAGCCTCCACCCAGTGCTGCGCCCCATCGACGGTTCGCTGCAAATACTCCGTACGTACGGAGTCCATGCCCAAAGAGAAGCTATGCAGCAGCGCTTCGGAAGAAAACCGCTTTTGGAATTCCTTCGCATCCTCCGGCTGCATGCGCGCCATACCGGCGGTCACCAGGTCGTTAAGCCTTCCTTCCGCAGCGTCGGGCAAGGACAAAAACGCGCTTCCGCTCAGCGCCTTGTATTCTCCCCGTGTAAAATTCACGGAAATTGCAACCGGATACGCGGTGCGCAGCGCGGCCAGCAGCCGCGCGCGGTCGAGCGCGCTGACGATATGCTCCTCCCGCTCTTCCGTCACATCCTCCAGAAGAATAACGGCGGACACAGGCGCCCCTGCGTCGTTGAAAATTGTACTGAAACGCCCCTCGAACCAACGGTAAGCGCCGCTTTGCACCCTTTGACGGATTGTCATGCTGCCCGTTTTGCCGCCGCGGTCGATGCACGCGTAAAAATCCCGCAGCGCCGATATGCTCTCCTGCGCGACAAAGCCCGTCGCAAGCAGGCTTTCCGGCACGTTTTCCATCCTGCTCGGAAGCCCGAAGAGCGCCGCCGCACCCGGCGATATGTCCAGTGTTTTATCGGAAACCGTATAGCGGTATACCATCTGGCCGCTGTTATCAATCGCAAGGCTATATTCCTTTTCCCGAATGCGCAGCGCCTCTTCCGCCAGTTTCTGCTCCGTTTCGTCCATGCAAAGGCACAGGAGCATCGGCGTACCGTCTGCGCCGATATACTTGTGACTACTTTCCCGAAT
>CAYPLG010000013.1:467-15848 GCA_964411535.1 uncultured Oscillospiraceae bacterium | reverse complement strand
TCTCGCCGCCCTGCTTTGTATGCAAACGATAGGTAAAAACCGCGTTGCTCCCTGCGGGCATCGCGGCCGTCTCGTCGATCATCTCCTGTAGCCCGTCTTCCGCAACCATGAGCGCCGCATAACTGCCGCCGCAATGTTGCAGCAGCGCCTCCCGGCTGTCAAAGCCAAGCAGACGCACGAAATACGCGTTGATATAATGAATCGTAAAGCTTTCGGAAGCATCGCAGCGCAGCCAGCCGTTGAGCAGCGATGCGTCGAAAAAGCTGTTGTTGTATGCCCGCGCCTGTTCGTCTGGAACGTACGCGGCCCGCGATTGCAATGTGCCTTGCTTCTTCATACAAGCTCCTTACCTGCGCAAACCCGCGCGGCGCAAAGATGTTCCTTCCAAAGTCCGCGCGGACCTACGGCGCGCCCGCACCGTAAGTCCTTTCCGCAATAGCAGGAAACAGCACCCGTCAAACGAGGCCATGCCGCGACAGATGCTGCAATATTTCATATGCTTGCAACCGGCTGCCAAACGATACCGCGAATATCCCTTGGCTTTTGTCAATAATCCCTTTGACCGCTCCGCTTCGAAATCAATACGACTCGACATGCACCGGCAGATACCGTTGAAGCGGCGATGCTTTGGATTCGTTATGGAGCATCGCAATATATAACATTGCTTATTTTTTATTTTAATGCCTGCGCTCACGACAGTCAATGTATAAATAGCATGAATTATCGGAGCAAATCCGGCATTTCGCGGCGCGCTTCCGCCCGGCGAAGGCTTCCTTGCCCCGCCTGCCGGAAGATCGGTTTCCACCGACAACGTACGCTGCCCCGTTATAAAGCGGAGCAGCCCGTTATTCACGCCTCCTGCATCAAGCGTTCGCAGGTTTTCACATTGGATTCGAGATCGTGGATGTAGTCGCCAAGCGCGCTCACCTTTACAACGGAATTCAACGCCAGAAACTCCCGGTTGATTCGCATCAGCTGCGAGAAGTAGCCAAGCAGAACCTTGTACCGCTCCTGCGCAAGATGCAGCTCCCGCCTAAGCGAAGCCGTTTCCTCCGCGTCGGAGCCTACCGGCTGCGCATCCTGCTTCACTGCGCCGCGAATGGCCGCCATGGCAAGCGCGCCGAGCGCGTTTAGCAGCGCATGCACATCCAGCCCTTCCACATGGGAGAGATCGCTAAGCACGCATTCCGCCATACGGTCGATATCCGTCTGCCGCTTTCTCGGCCTGCCGACACGCCGCTTGCCGAAGGGCGCGGCAAAGGGATCGAACGTAGGCTTTCCTTCCTCGGCCATCTTGGCAGTGATGCGCCGTACGCGCGCAGGATCGCTTTTCAAAATTGCGCGGTATTTGTTCTGGTAGCGGAGCATGACCGTGTCGTCTCCGCCCGCAAGCCTAAGCGTCGCGCTGCGTACCGACTCCCCGCCCGCCTGTGCGGAGAGGATTTCCTCGACCAGCCGATCCGCCTCCTCGCCGGAAAACGGCACGAATGCGCGCCTGTGCGCATAGTGCGGCTCGTCGCTGCTCTTGACGCGAGCATAGTAAAAGTTGCGTACGCTGTTCGGCTGCCTGCCCGTTGCCACCGCAATTTCATGGAACACACTTTTGAGCGGGCGGCCGCTCTGCTGCGCCTGCCCGGCAAGGGCAAACAGCCGCTCGGTCTCCTCCGCCGTCCAGCCAATGTGGGATCGATGCGTATCGGAATATGCCATAGGTTTTCACCTCTCTGATAAAATCCGGAACTGCCGCCGGTTATGGGTAAGTATGGCCGTCATCGTCACAGTACATACAATTACAGGAAAATCATATGTTGTCGATGCTTGTCTCATACGCTTCTTTTGCATGAAAACCGTTGGCGCAGGGGCGTTCGTTTCCTCGCAAAGCTACGGTGCATACAGACAATTACATTTCATAGGCGCGCTCTTGTCGATTTTCGCGCCGTGTGGTAATCTGTTAACGGAAAGACTGGTGAATAGCGTGCAAGATATGGAAAAGGTCATCATCGGTATACTGATTCCGCTGCTTGGCACAACGCTTGGCGCGGCAATGGTGTTCGTAATGAAGGGGGAAATGAAGCCGCGCCTGCAAAAGGCGTTGCTGGGCTTTGCCTCCGGCGTAATGATCGCGGCCTCCGTCTGGTCGCTGCTCATCCCTGCTATCAACATGGCGGAAGCCGCCGGTAAGGTCGCGTGGGTCCCTGCGGTCACGGGCTTCCTGCTCGGTATGGGCTTTCTGCTGTTGCTCGATACGCTCATTCCGCATCTGCATTTGGATTCGGACGCCCCGGAAGGACGGCCCTGCAAGCTCAACAAGTCCTTTATGCTCGTGCTGGCCGTCACCCTGCACAACATTCCGGAGGGCATGGCCGTCGGCGTAGCGCTGGCCGGCATGCTGTCCGGTTCAAGCGTGATTACGGTTGCGGGCGCGTTCGCGCTTGCCATCGGTATCGCCATACAGAACTTCCCGGAGGGCGCGATCATCAGCATGCCGCTTGTCAGCAGCGGTATGTCGAAGGGCAAGGCCTTCAAAAGCGGCTTCCTCTCCGGTATTGTCGAGCCAATCGGCGCGGCCGTTACGATACTTTTAACCTCGCTCGTTACGCCGATACTGCCATACATTCTTGCCTTCGCCGCAGGCGCGATGATCTATGTCGTGGTGGAGGAGCTCATTCCGGAAGCCCAAGCCGGCGAACACAGCAACATCGGTACGATCGGCGTAGCGCTGGGCTTTGCGCTCATGATGCTGCTTGACGTGGCGCTCGGTTAAACCACACTCTTTCAGGAGGAACCCATATTGCCAGTATTGCAGGATTACGGCGATTGCACCCGCTTTGCCGCCCACGCGGCGCAATATCCGGATGAGCAGCTTGCGCGCGTCATTGCGCAGCATAAGGGGCTCTATCACATTGCAACCGAAACCGGGGAATTCCCCGCGCAGGTTTCCGGCCGGTTCCGGCATGAAACGGAACTGATTGCGGCGTACCCCGCCGTCGGGGACTATGTAACGGCGTCCATGGGCGCGCAGGACACGCAGGCGGTCATACACCGCGTGCTGCCCCGCAAAAGCGTTTTTTTGCGAACGTCCGCGGGAACCAACGCACAGCCGCAGGTCGTGGCCGCGAACGTCGACGTCGTGTTCCTTGCCATGTCGCTCAACCAGAACTTCAACCTCCGCCGCCTGGAGCGGTATCTTTCCATCGCGTGGGACAGCGGAGCCACGCCCGTCATCCTGCTTACAAAGTCCGACCTGTGCTGCGACCTGCCCGCGCGCATTGCGGAGGTAAACAGCGTGAAAGCGTTTGCGGACGTACTTGTCACCTCCGCGTTTGACGAAACAACGCGCGAAAAGGTGCTTTCGTATATCAAGCCGGGCATGACCGCGTCGCTCATCGGCTCCTCCGGCATCGGCAAATCCACGCTGATCAACCTGCTTACCGGCGAGGCGACGCTTGCAACGGCGGAAATCGGCAGGCTCGACAAGGGACGGCATACCACCACCAGCCGGGAGATGCTGGTGCTGCCGAACGGCGGCGTTGTCATCGATACGCCGGGCATGCGCGAAATCGGCGTGGAAAGCGCGGATTTGTCCCGCACGTTCCATGACATTGCGGAATTGGAGCAGCAATGCCGCTTTTCCGACTGTACGCACGTTTCCGAGCCGGGCTGCGCGGTGCGGCGGGCGATCGAGGCGGGCGAGCTTGACGCCAATCGGCTTGCAAACTATGTAAAGATTAAGCGGGAAGCCCGCTATGACGGCCTGTCCTCCCGCAAGCTTGCTTCCGAAAAGGCCAACGAGATGTTTAAGGACGTCGGCGGGATGAAGCGCGTACGCAAGTACGTGCGGGAAACGGACAAGCGCAAGTAAGCATATGCATCATGCGGCAAAAAGACGCGCACGGTTTTGTATCCGTGCGCGTCCTGCGTTTGTGCAGCGCCTGTTCCGTTCGCTATGCCTTTTTGGCGGCAGCCCGCCGCGTTCCCAGCGTCCGCATGGCGTTTACCGTTGCCAGAATCAGCACGCCCACATCCGCGAACACCGCAAACCACATCGACGCGACGCCAAGCGCGCCCAGCAGCAGCACGACCGCCTTGACAGAAAGCGCAAAGACGATATTCTGCCGCACGATGCGCATCGTCTTCCGGGAGATTGCAACGGCGCGGGGAAGCTTTCCCGGCTTGTCGTCCATCAGCACCACGTCCGCCGCCTCGATGGCTGCGTCGCTGCCAAGCGCGCCCATCGCAACGCCCGCGTCCGCGCGGGAAAGCACGGGCGCATCGTTGATGCCGTCGCCCGTAAAGACCAGGCCGTGACTGGTTTTTAGCAATTCCTCCACCACGCCGACCTTTTCATCCGGCAGCAGCCCCGCATGCACCTCGGTCACGCCAAGCTCCTTTGCCACCGCCTCGCCAACCGCCGCCACATCGCCGGTCAGGATCACCGTCCGCCTTACGCCGAGCTGCATCAGCTCGTGAATGGCTTCCTTCGCATCCTTCTTCGGTACGTCGGCAATTACGATATGGCCAAGGTACTCCGTTTGGCTCGCAATATGCACCGCCGTGCCCACCAGATGACAGGGATGCCACGGTACGCCAATGCTGTCCATAAGCCTGCCGTTGCCGACATAAACCTTGCGGCCGTCAATTTCCGCACAGATTCCTTTGCCGGAAAGCTCCGTAATCTCGCCGATGCGGGCGGGGTCGATATGCTTGCCGTGCGCGCGCACAATCGATTCCGCAATCGGGTGGCTGGAGTAACTCTCCGCCGCCGCCGCGATATCGAGCAGCTCTGCCTCCGTCACCTTCTCCGGGTGAATGGCCGTAACGGTGAAGCTCCCCTCCGTCAATGTGCCGGTTTTGTCGAAGGCAAACGTGTCCGCCTTTGCCAGCACCTCCATATAGCTCGCGCCCTTGATCAGGATTCCCTCCCGCGACGCGCCGCCAATGCCGCCAAAGAACGACAGCGGTACGGACACGACCAGCGCGCACGGGCAGGAGACCACAAGGAATATCAGCGCGCGGTTGACCCAGTCGCCGAGCGGCTGGCGCAGCAGCAGCGGCGGCAAAAACGCAAGCAGCACGGCCGCGATCACCACGCAGGGCGTATATACGCGCGCAAAACGCGTTGTAAAGTTCTCCACGCGCGCCTTCTTGGAAGCGGCGTTTTCCACCATCTCCAGCACTTTGGAAACCGTGCTTTCGCCAAACAGGCTCTCCGTTTTTACGCGAATGACGCCGGAAAGGTTTACCGTTCCGCTCGATACGCGATCCCCCGTCGCCTTGTCCTGCGGGAGGCTCTCCCCCGTAAGCGCCATCGTGTTGACCGATGTCGCGCCGTCGATAATCGTGCCGTCAAGCGGGATCTTCTCGCCCGGCTTAATTACGATGGTTTCCCCCACCGCGACGTCCTCCGGGGAAACGGCGGTCTCCTCGCCGTTACGCAGCACCGTTGCGGAATCCGGCCGGATATCCATCAGCGCTGCAATCGAGCGGCGGCTCTTTCCAACGGCGACGCTCTGGAACAGTTCGCCTACCTGATAGAAAAGCATGACGGCAACCGCCTCCGGATACTCCCCTGTGGCAAGCGCGCCCGCCGTCGCAAGGGTCATAAGAAACGCTTCGTCAAACACCTCGCCTCGGAAAATATTGCGCAGCGCGGACCACAGCACGTCGCCGCCAACGATCAAATACGGCACAAGGAAAGCGGCAAGCTTCCACACCCCCGTAAGCGGCGAGGCCCAGGCAGCGGCAAGCAACCCCGCCGCAAGAACAATCCGGACAAGCGTTTTCTTCTGTTTGCTGCTCATATTCCCTCCTACAGCACGACACGGCAATCCGGCTCCACGCGCCGGCATGCCTTGATTGCGGCCTGCAATACTGCTTCGAACCGGTCGTCCGGCGCCTCAATCGTCAGTTTCTGCATAATATAGTTGACGGAAGCGTTCGTAACGCCGTCAATCTTTCGGATCGCATCCTCCATTTTCAGGGCGCACTGCGCGCAGTCAAGATCCGTAAGCTGATACGTTTTCTTCATTTGTTTTTCTTCCTTTCCTCCATCAGGTGATCAAATCCCTGCGCGATGATCGAATGCACATGCTCGTCCGCAAGAAAATAAATAATCGTCTTTCCCTCCCGCCGGTTGCCGACAAGGTTGCTGTCCTTCAACACCTTCAGCTGGTGCGATATGGCGGACTGCGTCATATGCAGCAGTTCCGCAATCGCGCAAACGCAAAGCTCGCTTTCCAGCAGCGCATACAGAATCTTCACCCGCGTCGTATCGCCAAACAGCTTGAACAGGTCGGCAAGGTCGGTCAGCCGTTCGTCGTCCGGCAGCTCCTCCCGTACCCGGCTTAAAATCGCTTCATGGTTATGCCGTACGCCCGCCATTCATTTGCACGCTCCTTCATATTTATCTGTATTCATATGTTAGTTCATTCATATGTTTTTGTCAATCGTTTTCCGTGTTTTTTCGGCAAAATCCGGAAGCGCATTTTAGCGCAGGCGCAAATGCATCCGCAATGTATTGCCTGCGCCGCGCTGGGGAAGCTAACGACAAGCATTCTAAAGGAGGATTTGCATTGTCCAGATTTACGATTCCAAGAGATATTTACTATGGCAGGGACAGCCTCGAAACGCTGTCAACCCTGTCCGGCAAGCGCGCGTTTGTTGTGCTGGGTGGCGGTTCCATGAAGCGCGCGGGCTTCCTCGACCAGGCGACAGCGCACCTTAGGCGCGCGGGTATGGAGGTACGCTTGTTCGAAAACGTCGAGCCCGACCCGTCCGTAGAAACCGTGTTGCGCGGCGCGGAGGCCATGCGGGAGTTTGCGCCGGATTGGATTGTGGCCATCGGCGGCGGCTCCCCCATCGACGCGGCAAAGGCGATGTGGGTATTCTATGAGTACCCGGACACGCAGTTTGCCGACTTGATCGTGCCCTTCTCCTTCCCCACGCTGCGGAAGAAGGCGCGCTTTGCGGCCATTCCTTCCACAAGCGGCACAGCGACGGAGGTAACGGCCTTCTCCGTCATCACGGATTATGAAAAGGGCGTAAAGTATCCGCTGGCGGATTTCAACATTACGCCGGATATTGCGATTGTCGACCCCAGGCTTGCGGAGACCATGCCGCCGATGCTTGCCGCGCACACCGGCATGGATGCGCTTACGCACGCCGTCGAAGCGTATGTATCCACTTTGCACAGCCCGTTCACCGACCCGCTCGCCCTTTCGGCCATCCAAATGGTGTTTACGCATCTCAAAAGCTCCGTCGCGGGCGACATGGCCGCGCGGGAACAGATGCACTATGCGCAGTGCCTCGCAGGCATGGCGTTTACCAACGCGCTGCTTGGCATCGTGCACTCCATGGCGCACAAAACCGGCGCGGCTTTTGAGTCCGGGCATATAGCGCACGGCCTTGCCAACGCCATCTACCTGCCGTACGTGATGCGGTTTAACGCAAGGGATGCGCAGGCGCACGCCCGCTATGCGGATATTGCGCGCGCTGTCGGGCTCGACGGCGATGCGGAAGCGCTCGTCAGCGGTCTTATTGCAAAGATCGAGGCGTACAACACCGCGCTAGGCATCCCGAATTCCCTGCGCACGCTTGGCGTTGACGAAGCGTCATTTAGGAAAAAAGTACAGGGCATCGCGGCGCTTGCCGTAGGCGACGCATGCACCGGCTCCAACCCGCGCGCCATCTCCCCGGAGCAGATGGAAAAGCTGCTTTGCGCCGTATACTACGGTTCCGCCGTCGATTTCTAAGCACGCGCCTGTCAGGCCCGGAGCGTTCACCCGCGTGTCCGCTCCGGGTTTTTGGCGCGCTTTTTTCCCTGCCAATTTCTGGCACGGACTGCGGCATATTGACGTTCCACCCCATTTTTGATATGATGGCATGTAATATTTTTCTGAATCATGGGGTATGGGGATGGATTTATTTTCGAAATTACGGCCGAATGAATTGGCCAAACAGGCGCAGGAATTGGGAATCTATCCTTATTTTCACGCGCTGGAATCCAAGCAGGATATCGAAGTCATTATGGAGGGGAAGCGTCGCATAATGTTGGGCTCCAACAACTATTTGGGCCTGACGGCGAATCCCGAAGTCATCGAAGCGGGCATAAAAGCCCTGGAAAAATACGGCACCGGCTGCTCCGGTTCCCGTTTTCTCAACGGCACGCTGGACATGCATCTGGCGCTGGAAGACGAGCTTGCAAAGTTTTTGCGCAAGGAAGCCGTCGTAACCTTCTCCACCGGCTTTCAAAGCAACCTCGGCATCATCAGCGCGCTTGTCGGCCGCAATGATTACGTCATCTGCGACAAGGAAAACCACGCAAGCATTTACGACGGCTGCAAGCTTAGCTACGGAACCATGCTCCGCTATCACCACAACGACATGGCCGACCTTGAAAAGCAGCTTGCGCGCGTACCGGATACAGCCGGCGCGCTGATCGTCACCGACGGCGTATTCAGCATGGGCGGCGATATTGCGAATTTGCCGGAGATTGTGCGCCTTGCCAAGAAGTACGAAGCGCGCGTGATGGTCGACGACGCGCATGGCCTTGGCGTCCTTGGCGAGGGCGGCCGCGGCACCGCGAGTTACTTCGGCCTTGAAAACGAAGTTGACGTTTACATGGGCACGTTTAGCAAGTCCCTTGCAAGCCTCGGCGGGTACATGGCCTCCACCGCCGAGATCGCCGACTATGTGCGGCACGCCTCCCGGCCGTTTATGTTCTCCGCTTCCCTGACGCCGGCCAACTGCGCCTGCGCCCTCGCCTCCCTGCAAATTCTGGAGCGGGAGCCGGAGCGTCCGAAGCGGTTACACGAAATCACCAAATACGTGCAGTCCGGCTTGCAAAAGCGGAACATTCCGCACCGCGAAACGGAAACGCCCATCGTGCCGATCTATACCTACGAACCGATGCGCACCCTCGATATCGGCAGGCAGTTCTACGACGCGGGCGTATACGTCAACCCCGTTTTGCCGCCCGCCACGCCCATGACGGAATGCCTGCTGCGGACAAGCTACATGGCGACGCATACCAACGCCATCCTTGACGAGGCGATGGACATTATGGCAAAGGTCCTTTCGGAGAACGCCAGATGAAACAGATTGCGATTGTCACCGGCGGCAGCTCCGGCATCGGCCTCGCAACCGCAAAGCTGCTCTCGGAGAACGGCTACGCGGTTTATGAGCTTAGCCGTCACGGAGCCAGCAGCGGCGGCATAACGCATATTACTGCGGACGTTACGGACCGCGAAAGCGTGCAAAGCGCCGTGCAAACAGTCCTCGACAAGGAAGGGCGCGTGGATTTGCTCGTCAACAACGCGGGCTTCGGCATCTCCGGCGCGGTGGAATGCACCACCTCCGCGGACGCGCATGCGCAGCTGGAAGTCAACTTCTTCGGTACGCTCAACTGCATCCAGGCGGTGCTGCCCGCAATGCGCGCGCAGCACGGCGGGCATATCGTAAATCTAAGCTCCGTCGCCGCACCGATTGCAATTCCGTTTCAGGCGTTTTATTCCGCAACCAAGGCCGCGATTAACTCCCTTACGCTGTCGCTGCGCAACGAGGTCCGGCCGTTTTGCATCAAAGTTTGCGCCGTCCAGCCGGGCGACGTACGCACAGGCTTCACCGCCGCACGCAAAAAGAGTGCGGAGGGAGAGGCGATTTACGGCCGCACGCTGACCCATGCCGTCGAGGTTATGGAGCACGACGAGCAGAACGGCATGCCGCCGGAAGCCGTCGCACGGCTGATCCTGAAAGCGGCCGCCGCAAAGAACCCAAAGGCGCTATACACAACCGGACTTACCTATAAGCTTTTTACCTTGATTGCCAAGGTGCTGCCCGCCACCGCCGTCAACTACCTTGTCGGCAAAATTTATGCGTAGCGCGCCTTTTGCTGCGGGAAAGCGCGCGACGCACGCATGAACCCGTCCCATTTGCGCTGGCGGCCTCCGTCCGGAAGCCCAACGGCGCTTTTTTTATAACGAAAGGAGCGAACCCGCCATGAAACGTTATCGCCTGCTCTCCGCCATGCGTTCCTGCGGCGCATACAAAAAGCTGCCGCCCGCGCAAAGGGACGCCCTGCGTAGCAAGCGACTTACGGATATCGTTGCCCACGCAAAGGTCAACAGCCCGTACTATGCTTCCTTGTACCGTTCTGTCGACCCCGCGCATTTTTCCCTCACTGACCTGCCGCCCGTCAGCAAGGCGACGCTGATGGAAAACTTTGACGCATGGCTGACCGACCGCAGCGTCACCCTTGCCGGCGTGCAGGCGTTCATGGAAAACCTTGATAACATCGGCCGCAAATACATGGGAAAATACCTTGTCTATACGACAAGCGGCTCCACCGGCCTCCCGCTCGTCTCCCTGTACGACGGCAGCGCCAACGCCGTCATGGGCGCGGTCGCCGCAATGCGCTCCTTTGCGCGCGCGGAGGATCTTTCCGCGTTTGTAAAGCGCGGCGGCAGAACCATCGGCGTGTTCGCCACGGGCGGCTTTTACCTAAGCAACGTAAGCGTTCGCAGCAAGCAGCTTTCCATGCCGTGGAAGCGCCGCCAGATCGCCGTTACAAGCGCGCTGCTGCCAACGCAGCAAATCGTGCAGGAGCTTAACGCGTTTCAGCCCGCCATGCTGGGCGGATACCCATCCAACCTTGCGTTGCTCATTCCGGAGGCAGCGTCGGGCAGGCTTTCCATTTCCCCCGTGCTCATTATGACGGGCGGCGAGTACCTTTCCCCCGCGCTTCGGGAGCAGCTTTCCGATACGTTCCATTGTTATGTGCAAACCTCCTATGGCTGTACGGAGGGCGGCACGGTCGCATGCGAATGCAGGGAGCAGCATTTCCATATCAACGACGACTGGCTCATCGTCGAGCCCGTCGACAGCTCGAACAGGCCCGTACCGGACGGCGTACAGTCCGACAAGCTTTTGCTGACAAATCTGTTCAACGGCGCGCAGCCGTTTATCCGTTATGAAGTCACGGACCGAATCGTACTGCATCGCGATCCATGCCCCTGCGGCAATCCTTCCCCATGGATCACCATCGAGGGCCGCACGGACGACATCATCGTTCTTGACGGCGGGGCTGGGCCGATTCGCATTCCGCCCCTCGCCGCGTACGCGACGCTCAAGGAGGTGCATGCGCTTATGCGTTTCCAGCTCGTTGTCCGCCCCGGCAACCGGCTGCTGCTGCGTTTTGAACCTGCGCAGGACGTAACCAGGGAGTCGGCGTTTGCGCAGGCGCAGCAGGCGCTGCTACCCTTCGTGCAAGGGTATGGCGTGCAAAATGTAACGGTGCTGCCGTCGGACGAATTACCGATGCAGCATCCGAAAAGCGGCAAGTATAAACACATTATCTGCGAGGAGGCCGACTAGTCCGTACAGCGCCTGCCCCCGCGTTTTCCACCGCTTCCGAGGCTGTTGCGCCGTGTGGTCACGAAGCCGCGCCCCTGCCCGTTTTACCGCCCCATGCAGGGATGCGCTGCATACTCTTTACAACCGAACCGTTGCAGGATATGATACCCATATGTTTACGATCCAAATTTCGCCGCTAACGCCGCAAATGTTGCGCTATGCCGCGGAGGGGATGCCGGACCGGCAAGCGTTGGTGTCCATCATGGACTACAAGCGTGATTGCAAGGAGCGTTATCCCTCCACGCGCGTGCTGCGCCTGTGCTTTGACGACGCCGTCGACACCACATTTTGGCAGAATCTGATGACAATGGAGCAAGCGCGGGCAATTCGTGATTTCGTGCTGCAATATCGTGATGCAATTGACCTGATGATCATCCACTGCACGGAAGGCGTATCGCGCAGCGCAGCGGTGGCCGCCGCCATTTTGGCCGGCTGCGGGTGCGACGACAGCCCGATATGGCAGAACCCTGCATACCGGCCCAATCCGCATGTATATGCGCTGACGCTGGAAGCGTTTGTTGAATTGTCGGATGCTTTACCGGTTGGCGAACAAGGCTGACGACCGCAATTTTCTGTACAGGAGCAGCAGCAGCGCGCAGGCCGTCCAGGCCATCGGATACCCAAACGCAACGAATTGCAGCGACTGAAAGTGCGGCCACCCAATCCAAAGATAGATCTGCCGCAATACGATGAGGCAAAAGATCATGATGCACATCGGGCCTTTGCTGTCCCCAAAGCCGCGCAGCTCGCCCGCCTGCACCTGCATAATGCTGTTGACGACAAGGAACGGCGCAATCGTAAAGATGATGATGCGTCCGTAATGCAAAATCTCCGGATCCGCGTTAAACAGGCGAATCAGCGGGGTTGCAAAGAGCATAATCCCGCCCGCCAGCGTGCCGGTCATCAGCACCGTCATAACAAAGGCGGTTCGTACGCCCTTCGTAATGCGCGCTTTTTTGCCCGCGCCGATGTTCTGGCTGACAAACGTCGTCGTCGCAATCGACATGCTTTGAAATACGCGGTATATAATCTGATCCAGACGGTGATAGACGCTCCAACCGGCCATCGCGCCCGAACCGAACCGGTTGATATAGGAAATCACGATGGTGTTTGAAAAGGCCACCAGCGATTTTTGCACGCCCACAGGCAGCCCGATATTCAGAATCCGCCGCATAACCGGCAGGGAAAGCCGCGTATCCTTCGGGCGGAAGCCATACGCCTCATTCGAGCGGGCAAGCAGAATCAGCAGGATGCACGCGGAAACAAACTGGGAAATCACGGTTGCAAGCGCCGCGCCGCCTACGCCCATATGGAATACGACAATAAAGAGCAGATCCAGCACAATATTCAAACCGGACGATACAATCAAAAACAGCAACGGCCGGCGGGAATCGCCGACCGCGCGAAATATGCCTGCGCACATATTGTACAAAACCAGCCCGGACGCGCCGAAAAAGTAAA
Source organism: uncultured Oscillospiraceae bacterium (assembly GCA_964411535.1). Lineage (GTDB taxonomy): Bacteria > Bacillota > Clostridia > Christensenellales > CAG-138 > CAYPLG01. The sequence continues at coordinate 2,978 of CAYPLG010000013.1, read as the reverse complement.
TTCTAAGATACGTCTCCGCCGACGCGTATACGTCCGCCGGCGTACCAAGCAGCCGCAGCAGCCACGGCGTTACCGCAACGCCGAACACGGTAAAGCCCACGCCGAGCAGCAAGGTCAACGCGATGGTCGTATGCACGGCGTCGTGCAGTTCTTTATCTTCATGCGCGCCAAAATGATGCGCAATCACAACGGTTGCGCCGGTACTGATGCCGGTAAAAAGCCCGATTAAAACGTTGATTACGCTGTTTGTCGCGCCAACTGCGGCCAGCGCCGCCTTGCCGATGAAGTTGCCGACAATGACGCTGTCCACCGTATTGTACAGCTGCTGGAACAGATCGCCGAGAACAAGCGGAATTGCAAACCGAAGCAGTTGACTCCAGATTTCCCCTTCCGTCATATCGATGCTTTTGTTTTGCAGTGTCCGCAAACGGCGCTTCCTTTCCGGCTATAATCCCTGCGCAGCAAATGCCCGCGTGCGCGTTCTCCGGTTACTTTTGCAGCATACGGTTGTAGTTATATTTCTGGTCGACCTCCGCGTTGGACATCCCGCTGCGCAGATCGGCGCACATCGCCTCTTCCTTCGCATACAGCGTTTCCGCCTTTTCAAGCGTTTCCATCAGCATTTCCGAAGGCACGACGACAACGCCGCTCCGATCCGCCATGATCACGTCCTTCGGGCGTACCTGTACGCCGCCAAACTGGATGACGTCGTTTGTGGAATGCTCAATCGCGCGGCCGCGCGCCGTCGCCACGACCGTTCCGCGTGCATAAACGGAGAAGCCCAGCTCCACGTAGTCGTCAATATCCCGGCACGCGCCGTCGATCACAACGCCGGAGATGCCCTTGATGCTTGCACCGGTCGCCAGAACGCCGCCCCAGCAGGAAATATCCAGCCTTCCGCCGTTATCAACAACGATGATGTCGCCCGCCTGCGCGGCTTCGATCGCCCGTATCCCAAGGTGCACCGCCGGCGGCGTTTTCCCCGCCGGAACGAGCCGGACGGTCACCGCTTCGCCAACCATCTTCCGGCATCCTTCCCACACAGGGCGAATGCCGTACGTGCTGCCGGATACGCCAAGCGCGTCCAATGCATCCGAAAGATTGGTGGTGGACAAACGCATCAGGCGCTCCCTGATTTCTGTTTTCATCGTAGTACTCTCCTTGTCGTTTACAATAGTGAAAAGAGGAACGTTCCTATTCTCTCGTCAGCTGCCAGCGCGTGCCGTCAAAGCCGTCGATGTTGCTAATCACGCGTCCGGTATCCGCAATCGGCTTGTCCTTGACGGTGATCGCTACGCCCGCCTCCTCCAGCGCGGAAAGCTCCGTATCGGCGGAAATGCGGAAGCCGACATGCGCAATGCCCGTCTTTTCCTCCGCGTTCTTCGTCTGCTTGATCTCGAAAACGACCTGTCCCTCACCGGGCAGCGCCATCTCCACGGAATTGCGCGGCGCGGGAATCCTGCGGATTACCTGCATGCCCAACCCGGCAAAGAGCGCTTCCGCCTCCGCAAGATTGGACGCCTTAATATCAATATGATCCACACATAATACCATATCGTTCTCCTTTTCGTCTAAATGCCGGTTTCGTTACGCAGCCCGCGTAATCCTACCTGCAATAGTATTGCAGCGCGCCGTCGGCCTCCAGCATTTTGCGTGCAAGCTCCGTCATAGGCGACGCAGCAAGCACCGCGCCGTCGCCGCGTACGATTTCACCCGTCATAATGTTGACGCTGAGGCGGTCGCCGGAGGCGCAAAAGGCCGTTATGCCCGGACAGATCAGCACCGGCAGCGCCAGATTGACCATGTTCCGGTAGCAGTAACGGGACACCGTTTCCGCAATCACCAGCGCGATGCCCGCGCTTTTCAACGCGATCACCGGGTGCGGTATGCTCTTTCCGCCGCAGCCAAAGTCGCTGCCCGTAACCAGAATCTGCGCCGCCCCGCGCGAAAATGCGCACGGCGTTTCATCGGCGGAAGGAAGCCCTTCAAAAAGATGCTGCGCCATGACCTCGCCGCCGGGCTTCGGGTTTGCCATATCCCAATACTGCTGCGGCACAATCTGGTAGGCCGTGATCGCGTCGCCGCACTTCCAGACAACGCCGTCAATTTTGCTGTTCATGCCGCGCTCCTTCCCCCTGCAAGAATGCGTCCGCAACGCAAAGGTACCCCGTTACCGCGGTTGCGGCGGCAGTATACGCCGACGCTAAATATACCTTCGAATCCGCGCTGCCCATTCTGCCCTTAAAATTCCGGTTGGTGGTGCTGACGCAAACCTCGCCTGCGGCGAGCATGCCCGCGCCGCTGCCCGCACAGGACGCGCATCCCGGCGTCAGGATTGCGGCGCCTGCCGCAAGCAACTGCGCAACGACGCCCTCCGCAACGGCCTGTTGCAGGATCGACTGGCTTGCCGGTACAACGATTAGCCGCACCGACGGCGCAACGGTTCTGCCGGAAAGCACCTCCGCCGCCTGCCGCAAATCCTCCATACGCCCGTTCGTGCAGGAGCCGATG
>CAYPLG010000013.1:0-457 GCA_964411535.1 uncultured Oscillospiraceae bacterium | reverse complement strand
TTCTCCTCGTCCTGCACGCGCTTGATGTTCCCAATGGCATGCGGGCACGCCGCAAGCGGCGCAATGTCCGACAGCTCCACCGCAAACGTCGCTTCATAGGCGGCGTCCGCGTCCGGCTGCAACATCGTTCCGGCGTCTATTCCGGCGTAAGCGGCGGTGCTTGCGTCCGCCTCGAACAGTACGTTCTTTGCGTCCGTTTCCGCAAGCAGGTTCGCAATCGTAAAGCGGCTCTCCATGCTGACGTTGCAAAGCCCCGGCCCGCCGATCTCAATGGCTTTGTAGTTACAGTCATATCCGTGCAGGCGGTCGATCATATACAGCGCAATATCCTTGCCGGTAACGCCGTATCGCGTCTTTCCGGAAATTTGCAGCCGGATCGTTTCCGGCACTTTGAGCCAAAGGTGACCCGTGCGCAGCGCGACAACCGCGTCCGACGCCGTAATGCCGCAGCCAAAGC
>CAYPLG010000012.1:29998-32264 GCA_964411535.1 uncultured Oscillospiraceae bacterium | reverse complement strand
GTTGGTATCAACGTATACAAAATGCGCTATGCAGGGGTGATGATTTCCGGATTTCTCGGCGGTATCGGCGGGCTTGCATATACGCTTGCCGCCGGGTCTGCGTTCCAGTCAACGGTCGCAGGGTACGGCTTCCTCGCATTGGCCGTTATGATATTCGGCAACTGGAAGCCGCTCAATATTCTCGGCGCTTCACTGTTTTTCGCGCTGTTCAAGATTCTCGGCTCATATTCGAGCAGCATCCCCTTCCTTCCCAAGTTCGAGAATATTAAAGCAGCCGAATACATCTATCTCATGCTACCCTATATCGTAACGATGATTCTGTTGATTCTTACAAGCAAGCGTTCGCGGGCGCCGAAGGCGGAAGGCATTCCGTACGACAAAGGCCAGCGCTGAGGACCGATTATGGCAAAACTGTATTTTCGCTACGGCGCTATGGGTTCCAGTAAAACCGCCAATGCGATCATGGTTTGGTACAACTATAAGGAGCGCGGTCAAAACGCGCTCCTTGTCAAGCCTTCCGTGGATACGCGCGACGGCTTGCACAAAATTGAATCCCGCTGCGGTCTCTATGCGGAATGTACATTGTTTGACGATATCGACTGGAATGCCGTACGCGCGCATGTATACGACTGCCTGATTATTGATGAAGCGCAGTTTTTATCAGTCGAGCAGGTGGATATGCTACTTCCAATTGTAGACGATTGCGGGATTCCGGTCATCTGCTACGGCCTGAAGACCGACTTCCAAGGCAACTTCTTTCCCGGCAGCGCCCGACTTCTGGCGCGGGCGGATACCATTGAGGAAGTCAAAACCATCTGTTGGTGCGGCCGGAAGGCAACCAATAACGCGCGGCTGGACGGCATGGGCGGCATCACAAAGGAAGGCGAGCAAGTCGTACTTGGCGCGAATGACAAGTACATCGGATTGTGCCGCAAGCACTGGATGCAGGGCGATCCCGGACCGGGATTGCGCAAAGCGGATATGGAGAACAAATGAAGTACTATGTTGCAAGCGGCGTGCCGAACGCGGCGCGTGTCAACATTGTCGCAGACGAGTTGAATCGCCTTGGACACACCAGAACCTATGACTGGACCAAGCATGGCAGCGTTGCGGAAGCGCCTGCGGATGTGAAACGCACGGTTGCATTAACGGAGGCAGCCGCCGTCACCGAAGCGGAGCTTGTCGTCCTCCTCCTTCCCGGACGTTTTGGTACGCATGCAGAGCTTGGCGTTGCGATTGCAACCTGCGCCAACAAGCGCATTCTTCTTTGGTCGGAGACGGAAGCGCCTTTTTCCGGCGATAACGGTTTCTGCGTATTCTACCACCATCCCAGTGTGGAACGGCTGGTATGCACGTTTGACGAACTGCTGTCCTTGCTGAGGCAAATGTGATTACTGATTTTTGAAACAGCGCATCCATGGAGCGGGTGCGCTGTTTTCGAATAATATGCACTATTGCATTAATATGCATTCCTGCTCTTTTTATTCATTTTTTCAACCATTACATCAACGTTTATCTGAAACATTTGTAGATTTTATTATTACATTTTTGCATGTTTATGTATTGACATGTGCGCTTTTGAGTGTATAATTATGTGGAAAACAAGAATAGAAATACACGAGGTGAGCAAAATGGGTAAGAAATTTGTATTGGCATATTCCGGCGGTCTGGATACCTCCATCATTATTCCGTGGCTCAAAGAGAACTACGAGGGCTGCACCATCGTGGCTGTTGCCGCGGATGTTGGGCTTTCCACCGAACTCGAAGGACTCGAAGAGAAGGCCAAGAAGACCGGTGCGGACAAACTGTACATTCTCGACCTGAAAAAAGAGTTTATTACGGACTACATTTTCCCGACGATTCAAGCCGGCGCAATCTATGAGAACAAGTACCTGCTTGGCACATCTTTCGCCCGGCCGCTGATTGCCAAACATTTGGCGCAAATCGCTATCAAGGAGAAAGCGGATGCAATCGTGCACGGCTGCACAGGCAAGGGCAACGATCAGGTCCGTTTCGAGCTCGGTATCCGCGCGTATCTGCCGGATATTCCGATTATCGCGCCGTGGCGGATTTGGGATATCAAGAGCCGTTCGCAGGAGATTGACTATGCCGAGGCGCACAATGTACCGCTTCGCATCAGCAGGGAAACCAACTACAGCAAGGATAAGAACCTGTGGCATCTTTCGCATGAAGGGCTGGAGCTTGAAGACCCTGCCAACGCGCCGAAGTATGCCGGCAACATGGAACTCGGCTGCACGCCGGAGGA
>CAYPLG010000012.1:27255-29988 GCA_964411535.1 uncultured Oscillospiraceae bacterium | reverse complement strand
CGCGACGCTGACGAAGGAAATCGCCATGGCCTGCGGCTGCACGCCGGAGGAGGCGCCGGACGTTGCAACAGCAGTGTCCATTGACTTTGTCAAGGGAATCCCCGTTGCTGTCAACGGAGAGAAACTCGATCCGGTTGCGCTTGTTGCAAAGCTCAATGAGCTCGGCGGAAAAAATGGCGTAGGTATCCTCGATATGGTTGAGAACCGTCTTGTCGGTATGAAATGCCGCGGCGTATATGAAACGCCAGGCGGCGCGATCCTGTATCATGCGCACGAAAAGCTTGAGCAGATTTGCCTTGATAAGAATACGCAGCATTACAAGCAGCGTATGGCTTTGGAATTCGCGGATTTGGTTTACAACGGTCTGTGGTTCAACCCGTTGCGGGAGGCAATGACTGCGTTCGTGGACAGCACGCAGCAGCATGTGACCGGCACCGTGAACCTGAAGCTTTACAAGGGAAACATCATCGATTGCGGCATGACAAGCCCGTACTCGCTCTACGATGCGGATGTAGCTACGTTCGACGAGGATACCGTTTACAATCAGGCGGACAGCCAGGGCTTCGTCAACCTCTATTCGCTGCCGACGCGGATCTATGCAAAGCTGAACGCGAAGACCGGTGAAACCTGGAAGTAAGGATACAATATGAAACTGTGGGCAGGCAGGCTTAGCGGTGAGGTGGACGACCGGGTAAATGCGCTCAACGCGTCCATCTCCTTCGACAGCCGCATGATACAACAGGATATTCGCGGATCGATTGCGCACGCCAACATGCTGTGCGCAATCGGCGTGTTAACCGATGCGGAGCACGATGCAATTATTACCGGGCTTTCCGGCATTCTTTCCGACGTTGCAAGCGGCGCTCTTGCTATCGACGATACGGCTGAGGATGTGCATACCTTTGTTGAGGGAGAATTGACGGCGCGTGTCGGACAGCCAGGCAAAAAGCTGCATACCGCGCGCAGTCGCAACGATCAGGTTGCGCTGGATTTTCGTATGTACGTGCTCGACAGTATCGGCACGCTGGAAAGCGGCGTTAAACAGACTGCCGCGGCATTGTGCGACGTCGCGAGCGCGCATCTTAACACCGTCATGCCGGGCTATACGCATTTACAGCGCGCGCAGCCGGTAACGCTTGCGCATCACCTGATGGCGTATGTGCAGATGCTGCTGCGCGATTGCGACCGTTTATCGGATTGCAAGCGCCGTACTGCCGTTTTACCGCTTGGCAGCGGTGCGCTGGCCGGAACGACTTACCCGTTGAATCGCAGCATGGTCCAGCAGGAGCTTGGATTCCTTTCCGTATCCGAAAATAGTATGGATGGCGTAAGTGACCGCGACTTTGCGGCGGAACTGCTCTCCGTTCTTTCCATACTGATGATGCACCTTTCGCGGCTTAGCGAGGAGCTCGTGCTGTGGAGCAGCTGGGAATTCAAGTTCGTATCCCTCTCCGACAGCTTTTCTACCGGGAGCTCCATCATGCCACAGAAGAAAAATCCGGATATTCCGGAGTTGATTCGCGGTAAGACCGGGCGCGTATACGGAGATTTGACGCAATTGCTGACAATGCTGAAAGGCTTGCCGCTTGCGTACAACAAAGACATGCAAGAGGACAAGGAAGCCGTTTTTGACGCAATCGACACCGTGTCGATGTGTCTTGCCGTGCTGCCGGAAATGATGCGTACCGCAACATTTCATGCGGAAACCATGTATCAAGCGGCTGGCCGCGGCTTTATCAACGCAACCGATCTTGCGGATTATCTGGTTGGAAAGGGCATGCCGTTTCGCGACGCTTACAAGCTTTCCGGACAGATTGTCAACCGCTGCATCGCACTGGACTGTACGTTGGAAACATTACCAATCGAAGAGTATCAGGCTTTTTCCGACCTGTTTGCTTCCGACTTGTACGAAGCCATCGACCTGTTAAAATGCGTAAGAGGTCGCAACGTAGTTGGCGGACCCGCGCCGGAGCAGGTTTCATTGCAAATTGCGAATGCAAGGAAGGTGCTTGAAGCATGAAAATCAAAGCCTTTATCGACGGACAGGAAGGAACAACCGGCTTACAGATCAGCGAACGTCTGGCAAGACACAAGAATGTGGAGCTTATCGCCATTGACCCGGCGCTGCGCAAGGACATAAATGCACGTAAAGCGTTGATTAACAGCAGTGACGTTACGTTCCTTTGCCTGCCGGATGCAGCGGCTGTGGAAGCCGTCACGCTGGTGGATAATCAGAATACGCGTATCATCGACGCCTCCACTGCGCATCGTACGACGAACGGTTGGGCGTACGGATTTGCGGAGCTATCCCCCATGCACCGCGCCGCCATCGCGAACGGAACACGTATTGCCAACCCCGGATGCCACGCCACGGGCTTTATCGCCGCAGCGTATCCGCTGGTTGCCCTCGGCATTGCCGGAACCGATTATCCATTTACCTGCCACAGCATCACGGGTTACAGCGGCGGCGGGAAGAAGATGATCGCGCAATATGAAGCGGAAGTACGCGACGCCGCTTTCGACAGCCCGCGGCAGTACGGACTAACGCTTATGCACAAGCATTTGCCGGAAATGCAGCAGGTTGTAGGGCTGAAAAACGCGCCGGTGTTTAACCCGATCGTTGCCGACTTCTACTGCGGCATGGCGGTAAGCACCCCCATCCTACCATCGCTTTTACAGAAAAGCATTTCGCGGCAATGCTTGCTGGATACACTTTCGGCGTACTATGCGGAC
>CAYPLG010000012.1:0-27214 GCA_964411535.1 uncultured Oscillospiraceae bacterium | reverse complement strand
TATTACCGTGCGGGATATTCCGGAGAGCGGTTTCCTGCCCGCAAACGAGCGCGCCGGATTGCCGGGATTAACGCTTTATGTTTTGGGAAACGACACGCAGATGACGCTTGTTTCCGTTTTTGACAATCTTGGCAAGGGCGCTTCCGGCGCGGCCATTCAAAATATGAATATCGCCTTCGGCCTGCCGGAGACGGAATCTCTTATGGAGGACTGATTATGATCGAAATACAGAAGGTAAGCGGCAGTGTTTGCGCCGCAAAAGGATTTCGGGCAGCCGGTGTGCATTGCGGTATCCGGAAGAATCGCACAAAAAAGGATTTGGCGCTGATTGTCAGCGACGTTCCCTGCGCCGCTGCGGCCTGCTATACGCAAAATAAAGTATTTGGTGCGCCAATTACCGTTACCAGACAGAATATCGCAGATGGATGTGCGCAGGCGGTCATCTGCAACAGTGGCAACGCCAACACCTGCAACAGTGATGGTATCGACAAGGCAACCTTAACCTGCAAGCTCGCCGCTGCTGCAACCGGCCTTGCCCCCGCGGACTTCATTATTGGAAGCACGGGCGTTATCGGTCAACCGATCGATATGGAACCCATTGCCGCCGGTATCAAAATGCTTCCCGCACAGCTTTCCTACAACGGCAACGCGGATGCGGCGGAGGCGATTATGACGACGGATACCATTCCAAAGGAAGTTGCTTACAGCGGCGTCATCGGCGGAAAACCTGTTACGGTCGGCGGTATTGCAAAGGGCAGCGGGATGATTCATCCGAATATGGCGACGCTGTTGAGCTTTCTTACTACGGACGTATCGATAAGTGCGGATATGCTGCAAAGCGCGTTGAGCAGCGTTGTGCAGGATACCTACAATATGATCAGCATCGACGGAGACAGCTCAACCAACGATACGCTTGCAATTCTGGCAAACGGACTTGCCCGCAATGCGAAAATCACCGCCTTTGATGAGAATTACGCTGCGTTTGTATGCCTGCTTTCCGCAACGCTGACCGACCTTTCGCGGCTTATCGCAGGCGACGGCGAGGGCGCAACCAAGCTTTTGACATGCAATGTGTCGCACGCGCCGTCCAAAGCGCTTGCCCGTGCGATTAGTAAATCCGTCATTTGCTCCAGCCTCATCAAAGCCGCCATGTTCGGCGCGGACGCCAACTGGGGCCGTATCCTCTGCGCAATCGGCTATACGGAAGGAGATTTCGCGGTGGATACCATCTCCGTATCCATTGCTTCTGCGGCTGGAACCGTGCATGTATGTGAAAACGGCGCCGGTATCCCCTTCTCCGAGGAGGAGGCAAAGCGGGTACTGCTGGAGAAAGAAATTATTCTGAATATCGATATGCGGCAGGGTGCATTTTCCGCTACTGCATGGGGCTGTGATCTTACCTATGATTACGTCAAGATCAACGGCGACTACAGAACCTGAGGAGGCGCTATTCACGATGGACGAAAGACTGCTGGAGTTGACCAGAAAAGCGGAGGTTTTAACCGCCGCGCTGCCTTACATACAGAAGTATTCCGGAAAGATCGTTGTCATAAAATACGGCGGGCACGCCATGATCAATCCGGAACTCAAGGAAAACGTTATGCGCGACATCCTCTTATTGAAGATGGTAGGCGTAAAGATTGTCCTTGTGCACGGCGGCGGGACGGAAATATCCGAGATGCTAAAGAAGCTTGCCATCCCCTCCCATTTCGTGAACGGCCTTCGTTATACCGATGCGCAGACCATCGACGTTGTGCAAATGGTTCTGGCGGGAAAGGTCAACAAGGATTTAGTCACGCTTATCGGCAAGCTTGGCGGCGAAGCGCTCGGCCTGTCCGGCATGGACGGAAAGATGATTCAATGCAAAAAGCACTGCGGCAACGAGGATCTGGGGTTGGTTGGCGACATTGTTTCCGTTTGCACAGCGCCTATTATCAGCGCCTTGAATAACGGCTATATCCCCGTTATTTCGACCGTTGGCGTTGACGGTGAAGGACAGGTTTACAACATCAACGCCGATACGGCTGCGGCGGAAATTGCAACCGCGCTGCAAGCGGAAAACATTCTTACGCTTACGGACATCCTTGGCGTTATGCGCGACGTAAACGACAAGAATTCCCTCATACCGGAAATTCGTCTTGATGAGATTGACAGCCTCATTGCGGAGGGCATCGTTTCCGGCGGCATGGTTCCGAAGATTCGCTCTTTGGAGAATGCCATTCGCCGGGGTGTACACAAGGCTGTTATGATTGACGGCCGCACACCGCACGCTATTCTGATTGAAATGTTCAGCGACGAGGGCGTCGGCACCATGCTCAAACAGTAGAGGAGGAGATTACTATGGATTTTTCGGCCATTCAGCAACGTGACAATGCATATATCGACCATACCTATGCGCGTTTTCCTGTCGCGATTGTTTCCGGCAAAGGCGCAACATGCACCGACAGCGCCGGTAAGCAGTACATCGATCTGACAGCAGGCATTGGCGTGAACTCCCTTGGTTTTTGCGACGACGAGTGGGTTTCGGCTGTGCAAAAGCAGGTTGCTTCATTACAGCATATGTCGAACCTGTATTATACGCTGCCCTGCATAGACGTGGCGGAGAAGCTCTCCAAAGCCTGCGGATGCAGGAAGGTCTTCTTCTGCAACTCCGGTGCGGAAGCAAATGAAGGCATGATCAAGACCGCCCGCAAGTACAGCTTTGATAAATACGGCGAAGGTCGCAGTAAGATCGTAACCCTTGTCAACTCCTTTCACGGGCGCACGGTAACGACGCTTGCCGCCACTGGGCAGGAGCATTTCCACAAGTTCTTCTATCCATTTACGGAAGGCTTCCTTTATGCCGCGGCAAATGATACCGACAACACGCTTAAAGCGCTCGGTGAAGACGGCGTATGCGCAATCATGATGGAGATGGTGCAGGGCGAGGGCGGCGTTATCCCGCTGGAGCCTGCATATGTGGAGGCTGTTGCAAACTATTGCGCAGCGCACGATATCCTGCTGCTTATCGACGAGGTGCAGGCTGGCGTCGGACGTACCGGAAAGCTGTTTGCGTATGAAAACTTCAACATCCAGCCGGACGTCGTCTCCTGCGCAAAAGGCCTCGCGGGCGGGCTTCCCATTGGCGCGGTCTTGTTCTTTGAGAAAACGCAGGAAACTCTCGGAGCGGGCGATCACGGCACCACCTTTGGCGGCAATCCCGTAAGCTGCGCCGGCGCCTGTGTTGTGCTGGACAGGATTAACGAAGCTTTTCTTGCAACCGTGCGCGATAAGAGCGCCTATCTGTTTGAACGTCTAGCAAAAATGCCGCATGTGACAGGCGTGTCCGGACTTGGACTCATGATTGGCGTATCCTTCGACTTTGAAACGATCACCTCCAAGGACGTCGTAAATGCTTGCATCACAGCCGGCATATTGACGCTGACCGCCAAAGCCAAGCTGCGTCTACTGCCGCCGCTTACCATCACAATGGAAGAACTGGCGCGTGCGATGGATATTCTGGAAAGCGTTTTGAAAAGCCTTTGAAACGGATATTGCGAAGATGACGCTGTATGAGCAAATCGAGGCCTATGTGCCCTACAACGAACAGGAAGCCGCCGACAAGCGGCTTTTCCTGACCTACCTACAACAGTTTGATAATCTCTATACGCGTGAGAATCCGCTCTGCCACATCACGGCATCCGGCTGGATTGCCAATGGAGCGCGCACGCATGTGCTCATGGCATACCATAACATTTACCAGTCTTGGTCATGGACAGGCGGGCATGCGGACGGCGATACGGATCTGCTTGCAGTCGCCCGGCGCGAAGCCTGCGAGGAAACCGGGATTGCCACGGTTACGCCGCTGTCCAAGAAGTTGTTTTCTCTGGAAATATTGACTGTCAACGGACATCGCAAACGCGGACAATACGTCTCCTCACACCTGCATCTTAATGTTACCTATGCGCTTGTCGCCGATGATTCGCTTCCATTATGCAAAAAGCCGGATGAGAACAGCGCAGTGCAATGGATGACGCTCTCCGATGCGGTTGCGCGCTGCTCGGAACCGGAGATGCAGATTATCTATGGAAAGCTCAACGAAAAGCTGTCCATGCTGACATAACGAACGCTATGTAGATGGAGAGCCGGGCTGTATACCCGGCTCTTGTGTATGTATGCGATTACGGCTGCTCTTCCGAGTCCTGTTCAGCGGGTTTCGGCGTGGCCGTTGGCTGCGGTGTTGCAACCGGCTCCGGCGACGGCGTTGGCATTGTGCCAACCTTCTTTCTTAAGGGGTTCCCCTCGTAAATATCCTTATACATGAAGATGGATTCCTGCAACTCGCCGTTTACAAACCGGTCGATATACACGTCGATTACAAAGCGGGAACGCGCCTCCGCCGTAACGACCTCTTCCCCGATAAACATTTTGCGATCCGAGGTGATCTCCGGTTCGCCCGGCAAGGTTTCTTCCATAATCTCCGTATGAGGTTTGTACTCTACGCCTTCCGGAAGCGCTTCGCCATAGATAGCAACCGTTATATCGCGTTTGCGCTTTGTGTACTTCTTGTTTGTGCTTGTGTATGCAAATACATACATCGGATACTCCGAAGTATTCTTAAACGTAAAATCGATATGACCGGTATCCACCGTGGCGTCGAGGCCCTTTTCAACATAGGTCGACGGAATGGAGTGCGCCTCGCGATGGAAGGAAACGTATGGATAGCAATCCAGGATTGCGTTAAACAAAGTGGTGCTTACCTGACATACGCCGCCGCCATATTGATACGTATATTTGTCACCGCCGAAAATGCCGTTGGCTTCCCGCCAGCCGTTCTTTTCCGTACGATCACCTACAACCTTGTTAAAACTAAATGTGCCGCCGGGCTTTACAACAACGCTGTTAATCTTGTCGGCTGCCTTCTCCACATTGAACGCACGGTTTGGTATCAGAATGGTACGCTGCTCCTCCGTGTCCTCTCCGGTGCCCTTGAAATCGTAGGTTGTCGTTGCGGTGCCGATCAAAGCGGTATGCGCTTTGATGTCGTCCACCGTAATCGAAGGCGAGATCATCGTAAGCGGCGGTGTAATGGTGGTCTGATATTGGCCGTTATCGAACGCTTCACGCACAAGCTTTTCCGTAGCTTCAACATCAATACCATATCCCGGCTTGCCGTCAAAGTATGTAAACTCCGGTTTGCCCGTATTTTCGGAAACCGTCACATTGAACGACGCATCTGTCGGCGGAGACGTCAGCGTTGCGTTTATTTCATCGATTCGCTGGGATAATGCGTCTTCGTCAATGTTGATTGTCGTATAATAAACCTGTCCGGAATTGCCGGCAAGCGCTTGGACCAGCACCTCGTCAAGATTGCTGGTAGCGCCCATGTCCGTACCGGAAACCGCGCTGGAAAAACCCTCGCCCTGTAAAACGATGGAGATATTGTTGATTGCATATTCCTCGTTTGCCGCAAGCGTCGGGCGCGCCTGTTCAATCGTTTTGCCGGAAACGTCGCTACCGTTAATATATACGCCGGAACGAAATACATCGGTTGCTTCGTCGATGACGACCGGCTCCTTACAGCTCTTTGCAATAACGACAATAGCAACGATTACCAGTACCAGAAGAAGTACGGAAAAGCCCATAACAAGCATACGCCGACGGCGCAGTTTTTTCTTCTTGCTGGAAACGCGCTTTCCGCCAGAACTACCGCGCGTATCATATCTTCCGGATTCGGAACGCGTTCTATCATACGCGTCTCCATTATTGTGTGAAAATGAAGAGCTAGCGCTCTGATTTGTTTGTGTATAACGCTTTGTGCCGCCGTTATGCGCAGGCGATCTGGAAGCGGATTTTTGTGTGTCCGGCAAGCCGGAATACTTCTCATACATACGAATCCTCTGCCGCAACCCATTCCTATCGCGGCATACATGCGGTATTATACACGATTTCATATGCATAAGCAACCGGTGCCATGCCGATTTCACAGCGTTGCTACAAGTTGGGGCAACGAAAAAACGTTGCAGTGTCCAGAACCCTGCCGCAAAACTACAGCATAATCTCTGTATCCGCCCGTAAGAGAGACGCTTCATCCCGGCTGTGCGTAACAAGAATGACCGGCAAATTCGCTTCCAGTATCGTTGCTGCGGTCATCGCCTTTGCGCTTGCATCCAGCCCGTTAAACGGCTCGTCAAGCAGAAGTACATCCCCGCGAAACGCCAGCGCGCGCGCAATGGCGACACGACGCTTCATTCCGCCGGATAGCTGCGCGGGGCGCTCCGTCATTGCGTCCGCAAGTCCCAGCTTTTGCAAAAGGTTTCCTGCCGTCGTCATATCGGAAACGAGCGCAACGTTTTCTTGCGCCGAGAGCCATGGCAGCAGCCGGTCCTCCTGAAACACCGGGGAAAACCGAATGCCACCGCTGCCGGTTATCTCGCCGCTGTCCGCCTTCTGCAATCCTAGCAGCACGCGCAAAAGCGTAGTTTTCCCGCTGCCGGACGCGCCATAGATAACCGTGTTGCGATCCATTGGAATTGTTGCCGACAGGTCCTGCAAAACCGCTTGTCCGTGGAACGATACGTTTACATTATGCAAACTAATCATGGCGCAGCCTCCGCATCCCGTATACAAGCAACGTTTCCAGCAGCATGGACACGATAACCACAAGCAGCGTCCAGGCAAACAGATCGACCGTTTCCAGCGTTAGCTTGGAGCGATACAGTTGATACCCGATCGAGGCCTTGGGAAGCGCAATAATCTCCGCCGCTACACCCGATTTCCATGCAAAGCCCAGCGACGTTGTACAAGCCGCAAGCACCTGCGGCAATACGGACGGAATATAGATCCTGCATAGAATCTGTACACGGCGCAATTGAAATACGCGCGCCATTTCCAGCAGCTGCCTGTCCGTTTGCAAAATAGCCGTTAACGTATTCGTCCATACAATCGGCAGTACCATAAGAAACGCAATAAAAAGCGGTACCGTGCCGGACTTCAGCCATAGAAGCGCAAGCAGAATAAACGATGTTACCGGCGTAGCTTTCACAATGCTGCGCAGCGGCGAAAGCATTGTTTCCGCAAAAGGAGACGCGGCGGAAAGCATCGCCAGCAGTATGCCGCAAACGACGCCAAGCAAATATCCGCCCATTATCCGCAGAAGCGTAAGCCCGACGTGTTTCCAGCTCGCCGCATTGCCAAGCAGATGCACAAATCGAACGATGGTTTCCGCCGGCGACGGCAGCAAAAGCTCGCTTCCAACCAGAAGACTAAGTCCTTCCCATAGCAGCAAGTACGCCGCCGTCACCAGCAGATGTGTTGTAATCCGTCGAAGCTTTTTAGTTTGCATAGAACGCATCATCCGGCAATGCGCCGCCAATCGAAGCCGGGTTGGCCGCATACAAAGCGCCAAGCATCGCGGACACCTTTAATCGCATCTCTTCGCCTGTTACGCAAACAATATTACTGGTCGCAATCGCCTTTGCAGCAATCGCGGCGGACGGCAGCACGCCTGCGGCGGCAATCGTGTCACCGGCGTCCGCATCGCTGTTCACACGCGCTACGGAAGCGGCGTAATCCGTCAAAAACTGCTGCACAGCCTTCGGATGCGCTTCATAAAAAGCACGGCTCACAACATAACACCCCTGTACAAGCGACTCGCCAGTCGTCTTCTGCCATTCTTCGTCAAGGTTCAATGCAATCCGCACATCCGGATTTTTCAGTTGTACAGCCGAAACGTTTGGTTCAGGCAGCATGGCAATCGTCGCTTCTCCGGAAGCCATCATGGCCGCCAGCGTGGCGTGTTCTCCGACATACTCTATTTCCACGTTCTCAACGCCGTTTTCCTTCAGTAACGCATTTAGGACATATTCCGGCGTGCTCCCCTGCCCGGTCGCATAGATTTTCTTTCCGGATAGATCGGCGAGGGATTGTATCGAATCGCCATTTTCCAGCACATACAGCACGCCAAGCGTATTAACCGCGATTGCGACAACATTGCCGTCCGTTTTCTTGTAAAGCACGGAAGCAAGATTGATCGGTACTGCGGCAATGTCAATTTCACCGCTGATGAATTTTCCGGTAATCGCGTCCGGCGCGTCATAAAGCGCAATGGATGCATAAGCGTCCGACGGTTCTGTAATCATGTACGAAAGGCCCATTCCCGTTGGGCCGATCAATGCACCCACGCGCATTGCGGGTTCCTCTTCCTTTTTGCAGCCAAAGGCAAGCAGCATCATGATACACAGTGCGACAGCAAGTAACTTCTTCATTCTTCTTCCTCCTGTATAAGACGGATATTCCGTCCTTCTTTTTGTATTTTGTTGCTTTGTTCCAGCGTTTCAAACGCACGATACAAGGACGTTCGGCTAATGCATAGCGCGTCCCCGATCGCACGGAGACTTGTTTCAGGACAGTAGACGCCATGCTGCGCACGATTGCGCATAAACGACAGCACGCGATCTTCCACCGTAGGCTTTACAAAACCGTCGATACGGCTGCTTAGAAACCGTATACGTGCCGTTAAATAGGCCATATAGTTCTTCGCAAGCCGAAAATCCGACTCCATCATGCAAACCCAGGTCTTCTCCGGTATGAATACTGCGCACGTTTCCTGCATGGCATGGATATTGGCGACGACGCAATCGTCATCTGCAAACAACGTTGCTGCGCCGAAAACGTCCCCCACGTGCAATACGCTCATCAACATTTTGCCTGCGCCATCACTCTTTATAACCCGCGCGCTGCCGCTTGCCAAAAAGCCGATGCAGTGCACACCGTTTTTTGTCGCGTATAGCAGGCTCCCTTTTTGATACGTTTCCGCAAACACACCGGGCCGCGCCAGCAACGCGCCGACCGCCGGACTGTCAAGTCCTCGAAACAACGGCGTCGCAGCGGCTGATTGGATAAAAAGATTCGGTTGCAGCTCTTCTTGCATTTCTTCTCCGTATTGTGTACCATTTGGTACACTTTATAGAACGAGTATACTGTTGAACATTAGTTTTGTCAATGCTATAATGCGAATATGAAAATGATTTCTTGGAATGTGAACGGGCTTCGCGCCTGCATAGGCAAAGGATTTTTCGACTTTGTAGCAAATGAATCACCGGATATACTGGCTATTCAGGAGACGAAGATGCAACCGGAGCAGGCGTCCGGTCTGCCGGATGGATATTCCGTCTACTGGAACAGCGCGGTGAAAAAAGGATACTCCGGTACGGCTGTGTTTGTGAAGCAGACGCCTGTCGCCGTAACATACGGCATCGGTTTAGCGGAGCATGACGCCGAGGGACGCGCCATTACGCTCGAATACCCCGACTTTTATTTTGTAAACGTCTATACGCCGAATGCACAGGAAGGGTTGAAGCGTCTTCGTTTTCGGGAAGATTGGGAGAACGGTCTGTTAACCTATTTGCTTGCGCTCGACAAAAAGAAACCTGTTATTTACTGCGGCGATCTCAATGTTGCGCATCAGGAAATCGACATCAAAAACCCCGGCCCGAACCGCGGATGCGCCGGCTTTTCCGACGAAGAACGCGGTATGATGACGCGGTTGCTGCAAAACGGTTTTGTGGATACCTTCCGTATACTGTATCCGGATACAGCGAATGCCTATACATGGTGGAGCTATCGATTCGGCGCACGGGAGCGAAACGCCGGTTGGCGCATCGACTATTTTATTGTGTCGGAGCGTTATATGGACAAGGTTCGTGACAACATAATTAGAAACGACATCTACGGAAGCGACCATTGCCCCATTATGCTTTTGACAGAGGATTGACATGATTATTTTAGCCTCCGAATCCCCCCGCAGGCGTGAGCTGCTATCCTTGCTGGGATTGCAGTTTACCGTTATTACGAGCCATGTAAAAGAACAGCCGCCTGCATTTGCTGCGCCGGACGCATACGTGCGCGCACTCGCGCTGCAAAAGGCGCAGGCCGTATTTGACCAGCATCCGGATGCAACGGTAATCGGTGCGGACACAATCGTCTATCTGGACGGAGACATACTTGGGAAGCCGCATACGCCGGAAAACGCGAAAAAGTACCTATCGCGCATGCAGGGGCGCTCTCACACCGTTTTTACCGGGGTCGCCGTACTCGCGCCCAACCATGCCGACGTTCGCCACTGTTGCACGGACGTAACGTTTTCGCCGATGACAGAGGCGGAGATCGACTGGTATGTGGCAACCGGCGAGCCGCTCGACAAAGCCGGGGCATACGGCGTGCAAGGTCCCGGCGGCATATTCGTCGACCATATCAACGGCAACTACTTTAATGTAATCGGCATGCCGCTGCCTTTATTGTACGCAATGCTTACCAACGCAGGCGTACCGCTCGGCGCATATGCAAACGCTCCGACAACATGAACGAGATTATCGAAGAAAAACTGAAGCTTTTGCCTTCCGCGCCCGGCGTATACAAAATGTTTAATGCCGAAGGGGAGGTCATCTATGTCGGCAAAGCAATTTCGCTAAAGAATCGCGTACGGCAATACTTTCAGTCCAGCAAAGCGCATACCGCCAAGGTGCAGGCCATGGTGCGGCAGATTGCCGACTTTGAGTATATCCGCGTTGCAAACGAGACGGAAGCGCTATCGCTGGAATCCAACCTCATTAAGGAATTCCGGCCGAAGTATAACATTCTTCTCAAGGACGACAAGCACTTTCCCTATATTCGCGTCGATATGCGCCAAAGTTTTCCGCGGCTGGAGGTTGTGCGCCGCATCAAAAAAGACGGCGCAAAGTACCTTGGTCCATTTCTTTCCGGCTTGCTGCTGCGCGACAACATTCGCATTGTGCGCGATTATTACCCGGTCCGTCACTGTAAGAAGGATATCGAACGCGCCATCGCGCGCCGTGAACGTCCATGCCTGATGTACCATATAGGGAAATGCTGCGCGCCATGTTCCGGCAATGTTTCTCGTGAGGAATACCACGCTATCCTGCACGAGATTTGCGATTTTCTGGACGGCCATACGGAAACCGTTCTGCATGCGCTGTCCGCGCAAATGGAGCAGGCGGCCGATGCGCTGGAATTCGAACGCGCCGCCGCAATTCGTGATCGCATCCGGGCAATCGAAAGCCTGAACGAAAAGCAGGCGGTTATTGCTACCACGCATCAGAATGCCGATATATTTGCGCTCGGAAGGCTTGACGCGGCGATTGTTGTATTTGCATTATTTGTGCGCAACGGCAAGGTAATCGGTACGGAGAAATTCCGTATGGAAGCGGCCGACGACGAATCCGACGCAGATATCCTGCATGCATTCGTGACGCAATACTACTCCGGGGCGCAGTCCTTCGTTCCGGAGATATTGCTGCACCAGCCGATCACCGATATGGATTCCGTTTCCGAATGGCTTACTTCCCTGGCAAATCGCAAGGTGCTTTTACATGTCCCTGTTCGCGGCGAGAAACGCAGGCTGACGGAGCTTGCATACCGAAACTGTCTGGATGCATTGGAAAAGGACGCATCATTGCAAAAGCGCGCGTGGGAGCGCGGCGAAGGCGCGGCGGTGCAGCTTTCCGGAATACTCGGTCTGGAGACCGTCCCAACACGTATCGAATGCTTCGATAATTCGCACCTTATGGGACGCGATACCGTATCGTCCATGGTTGTATTCACCGATGGGCAGCCCAATAAAAGCGCATACCGCCGCTTTCGGATTCGTTCCGCCGCAGGCGGCGACGACCTTATCGCCATGCGGGAGGCTTTGACGCGGCGATTTTCCAGGGCTGCGGAAAACGACGCCGGGTTTTTGCCGCTTCCGGATCTATTGATCGTCGACGGCGGGCGTACGCAGCTCACCGTAGCTACCCAAGTGCTGACCGACATGCAGCTTACCTTTATACCTGCAATCGGTCTTGCGGAGTCCAACGAAAGCATCTATCTGCCGGACGACCCGGAAGCCATACTGCTGCCGCGTAACAGCGCCTCGCTGCATCTAATTGAACGACTGCGCGACGAAGCGCACCGTTTTGCCATCAGCTACCACAGAGGGTTGCGGCAAAAGAGTGCGCTGTACTCCGTATTGGATGCAATTGACGGTATCGGTGACAAGCGCAAACGCGCGCTTTTCGACGCCTTTGTAACCATCGATGCAATACGAACGGCTACCGAGGAGCAACTATCCGCTGTGCCAGGCATGAACCTTTCTGCTGCAAAAGCCGTGCATTCCTATTTTGAACGGCAGGAAACAGAAGATGCGTCTATGCAGCAAACGCCATCTGTAATACCTTCGTCAAACGGGCAGTGAATCCAGCCGATACACATTGGCTTCGTACGCCCGCAGTTTTTCGGAACCATCCGCATAGTTCCCACAAATCCATGCAGCGCTTTCCGGACGATTCGGCCGTGCAATTGCATGATCGCATAGATTCGCTTCTATATAGTATTGCTCGTTCTCGTCGGAACGAATATAGCAAAACACATTTTTGCGTCCAGCGTACATCGGCGCGAATTTGCCAAACACGAATGTGTCATGCATATTGCGAAGCGCAATCAGTTTCCTATAGAAATTCAGAACGGAATGCGGGTCGTTCTCCTGTGCGCGAACGTTTGTGCTGTCCTTATCGCCAAGGCGCATCCACGGTGCAGCGTTGGAAAAGCCGCCGAATTCCGCATCCGTCCACTGCATGGGCGTGCGGGCATGATCGCGCGTACCGCATAAAATCGTGCGCCATGCTTCGGCCTCACTGACGCCGGAGGCAATCTTTTCGTTATACAGATTGATGCTTTCCACATCCCGTATCTCGGATATGCCCTGAAAATCCACGTTAACCGCGCCGATTTCCTGCCCTTGGTATAGAAAAACCGTGCCGCGCGCAGTCAAAAGCAATATGGCAAGCAGCTTTGCAATGCGGTCACGATACTCCATGCGCGTATCAATTTTGCTAGGCATCCTTGGATTATCATGGTTCTCCACAAATATTGTCGGCCAGCTGTAATCGGCGTACTCGCCTTCATATCGCAAAAAGCACTGCTTAAGATGGTTGAGGTCATACCGGTAATCGTCAAAGCGCATTTTGCCATGCCCATCAATATGGTCAAAACAGAATACCGTGGAAAGCTCCTCCCTCGACGGCGCGGTCAGAAGCTTATTCATTTCCTCCCCCGTCCCCGGCGTTTCGCCAACGGTAAACATATCGTGCACCGTCTGCCGGTTAAATGCATGCAAAAACGCATGCAGGCGATTCCCATAGAAATAATGCTCTACACCGTTCATGCCCAGCATGCCGCCAAGCGTCTCGTTGCCGTCAGACAGCGTTGATTTGCTGATAAAGTTAATTACGTCAAGCCTGTACCCGTCTACGCCTTTATCACGCCAGAATCGCGCAATGTCAAAGATGTCCTCCCGCACGTCGGGATTCTCCCAATTGAGGTCCATTTGCTTTTTGGAAAACAAATGCAGCGCCCAGGCCTTGCGCTCCGGATAGTAATTCCAGGCCGGGCCGGAGAACAACGACTTCCAGTTGTTCGGCGGCGTATTCTCCCCGGCTGACTCCCGCCAGATATAGTAGTCGCCGTACTTTCCGTTCGGGTCATGCAATGAAGATTGAAACCAGACATGCTCGTCGGACGTATGGTTCAAAACAAGATCCAGAATCAGCTTCATGCCGCGCGCATGTAAACCCGATATCAGCCGGTCAATATCCTCCATTGTGCCGAATTCGGTCATAATCTTTTTGTAATCGCGTACGTCATAGCCGTTATCATCGTTAGGCGAATCAAATATCGGCGAAAGCCAAAGCGCGGTTACGCCAAGACTATACAGGTAATCAAGCTTCTCCGTAATACCGGCGATATCGCCGATACCGTCGCCGTTGCTGTCCTTGAACGAACGCGGATATATCTGATAAATAACGGCGCTTTTCCACCATGGCCGCTCATCCGATGCAGGCGGCATGATCACGTTGTCATCCTGATTGAATAATGTGACGAGCGTTTGGATCAGGTTTTCGTCGACCGCGCGCGGCGCGAGTTTCGGCAACGTTTTCAACTTGATAGAGCGCATGATTGGATTATCAATCACCGCCGCGGATAGACCCGCATACTGTGTAAGCCTCGTCAGGACGTCGCGCCCAATCGGGTTTTGCAGCAAATCGCCAATGGTACTTTCGCTGGTTATCATATATGCCCCCAAATATTTTAAGGTTTACTTCAGTATACAATTTTCAAAGAGAAAAAGCAGCTATTTTGCCGCTTTTTCCACAATAATCTATCATTTTGTCGAAATCAGGCGCCGTCCTTTTTCAGGCGTCCAGCAGCTTTTCGAGCGTTGCCAGCTTTACGCTTGCCGTAAACACCGAAAGCGCCTGCAAAAGCTCCGCCAGCGGCGGAAAGCTCGGTGCGATACGAATGTTGCTGTCCTGCGGGTCCTTGCCGCCGGGATAGGTCGCACCCGCGCCGGTCATGGTAACCCCGGCATTCTTGCAATAGGCCAGAATGGATTTCGCTGTTCCGGGCATAGCGTTAAAGCTTACAAAATATCCACCTTTCGGCCTGTGCCAGCTTGCAATGCCCAACGGCGCAATCTCCCGCTCCAATGCGTCCAGCACAGCGTCAAACTTTGGCTTCAGCAGCGCCGCATGCTTTTGCATATGCTGTATCGTGGTCGCGCGATCCTGTAGAAAACGCACATGCATAAGCTGGTTGACCTTGTTATAGCCGATCGTTTGAAAGCTCATAAGCTTCAGAATGTAGGAAAGATTGTCAACGCTGGTCGCCATGCAGGAAACGCCTGCGCCCGCGTACGTAACCTTACTGGTTGATGCAAATTCGTATACGAGGTCGGGTGCGCCCTCCTCCCGGCAGATTGCAAGCATATCCGGGAACGGCACATCCTCCCCTGCAAACGTATGGATGCAATACGCATTATCCCACATCAACGCAAAGTCCGGCGCGGCGGGCTTCATTGCGGCAATACGGCGGCAGGTTTCGAGGCTGTAAACGTATCCGTCCGGGTTGCTGAACTTCGGCACGCACCACATGCCCTTTACAGCAGGATCCTTTACAAGCGTTTCTACCATGTCCATGTCAGGGCCGTCTTCATGCAGCGGTACGGGAATCAGTTCCATGCCAAATGAAAGCGACAGGTTGAAATGCCGGTCATATCCGGGATACGGACACAGGAACTTTACGGTCGGTTCCTGCGACCACGGGCGTGTGGAATGCAGCAGTCCGTTGGTGTATGCTTTTGCAATCAAATCATACATCAGTTGCAAGCTTGCATTACCACCGATCAGCACTTCCTCCGCACGGCAACCCAGTATTTCCGCAAACAGCTTCCGGCAGCTAGGCAATCCGGAAAGCTCGCCATAGTTACGCACGTCGATCTTGTCCATCACAAAGCCGTCCCGCACGGTATCGAACAAGCCGTCGGAAAGGGCAACCTGTTTTGCCTCCGGCTTGCCACGCGACAGATTCAGTGTAAGCCCGCCCCGGCAAAGCTCTTCATAATCGGCTTTTGCGCGCGCCAGCTCTTCCCGAAGCTGTTTTAGCGACATCTTGGCATATTCCATAATAGAATCAGACCTTTCCTAACCTTTTCTTCATTGTTTTTTCAACGGCGTTTAATATGTTTTCGTACCCTGTGCAGCGGCATAGATGACCGGAAAGCAGCTTTCGCAATTCCTCACGCGTATACGCCTTGCCGGACTCCAGAATTTCCACGGCGGTCATAATGAAACCCGGTGTGCAGAAGCCGCATTGCACAGCAGCTTCATCGACAAATGCCTGCTGAATGTCGGACAACTCGCCGTTCGGGCCCAAGAGGCCTTCCAGCGTACGGATATGCTTTCCATCCGCCCATACGGCAAGATAAATGCAGGAATTAAAGCATTCCCCGTCGATAAGCACGTTGCATGCGCCGCATTCACCGACCTCGCAGCCTTTTTTTACGGAGGTCAGACGGTAGTCGTTGCGGAGCATGTCGGTCAACGAAGCGCGTACGTCGACATATGTCTCGACGTCTTTGCCGTTAATGTTGCATTTTACAAGCTGTTTTTGCATTACAGTTTCCCTCCCGCACGTTCCATTGCGGCTTTCAACGCCCGCTTTGCCAAGGTCTTAATAATTTGCAGGCGGAATTCCTTTGTTGCACGCCAGCTGGTCCTTGGGTTCACGTCCGCAAGCGCCGCTTCACCAAAGGCTTCCACCGTCTCCATCGAAACCGGCTTCCCTGCCGCATATGCTTCCGCAGTAACCGCGCGCAGCGGGATCGGCCCCGCAACGCCATAGCCGATTCGCGCGCACTGAATTGTCTTCTTGTCATCGGACAGCACGACGTTAACGGAACAACCGATTGTCGCAATATCCATCGCGTTGCGCATCGCGTATTTAATATAGTAGCCAAAGCAGTTCTCATAGCTTTCCTTCGGGATGAGGATCGCGGTCAAAAGCTCGTCCTTCTCCAAAGCCACCTTGCCGGGCCCGACATAGAATTCCCTGTCCGGTACGCGGCGCACGCCGTTCGGGCCGGTTATTTCCAAAATGGCGTCGTATGCAAACAGCGTACTCGCGGAATCCGCGCTGGTTACGCCGTTGCAGATATTACCGCCAATGGTACCGATGTTGCGAAGCTGCGGGCCTCCGGCCATGTCGGTTGCCTCGCCCAGAACCGGAATGTACTTTTGAATAAGCGGATCCTTTGTAACGTGCGAAAAGCTGGTTAACGGCAGAATGCGTAGCGTTCCGTCGTCGTCCATGCGTACGCCGCGCAGCTCGTCCAGCTTGTATATGCTGATCAGCTCACACCCGGCGAGCCTGCCTTCACGCATCTTGATCAGCACGTCGCTTCCGCCGGCAATCAAAGTGGCGTCGGGATGCTCCGTACGCAGCGCAATGGCGTTCGCAACGCTAGTTGCCTCGTAATATGCAGAAAAATCATACATGCTCTATATTCCTCCTTACAGCAGGCCTTCTTCGGTAAACCGTTCGAAGAGCACATGCGGGGTCAGCGGCGCTTTGTTTATGGAAACGCCCGTCGCATTGAGTACCGCGTTGCGAATTGCAGGCGCGCCTGGGCATGCCGGCGGCTCGCCGAGCGCCTTCGTGCCGAACGGGCTCGTCGGTTCAAAGTTCTCTACGAATTCCGCACGCAGATCGGGATGATCCATCATGGTGGAAAGCTTGTAATCCAAGAGGTTATTGTTCAGCGGCCTGCCGGTCTTCTTGTCGAACAAAAGCTGTTCGGAAAGGCCATAGCCAATCGCCATACTCATACCGCCATGCACCTGCGCCTCCGCAAGCGCCGGGTTGATCAGCTGTCCGCAGTCGTGTACGTTGATCATATTGAGCAGCTTTACCTTGCAAAGCGGAATGTCCACCTCCACCTCCGCAAAGCAGCAGCCGAAGGAATAGGCATTCGACTTAATCTGATACGTGCTTTCCGCAGTCAGGTGCTCGCTGTGATCGAGGCTGTACAATGCGGTTGTGGCAAGCTCGCCAAGCGACATGAGAATTCGGCCGTCGCTTACGCGGATGATATTTCCGTCCGCAAGGCCAAGCGTGCTTACCGGCATGCGCGTCAATTCGTGCGCGTAGTTTAAGATGCGCTCGCGAAGCAGCGTTCCCGTTTGTTTGATCGAGAAGCCGCCGACATAGGTCTGTCTCGATGCATATGCGCCGGTACCGAAAGGCGTAACATCCGTATCCTGGCTGGATACAACATGCACGGCAGAAAGCGGCACGCCCACCGCATCCGCAGCCATTTGCGCAAACACGGTGTCGCAGCCCTGCCCGATTTCGGTTTCACCGGTCTGCAATTGCAGCGAACCATCCTGATTGAGTACCATGCGGCAGGATGAAGTCTCCAGCGCAATCGGCCATACCGCCGTATTGTACCAGAAGATGGACATGCCTACGCCGCGCCGTATATCGCCTGTCTGATTGGCATACGCCTTTACCTTATTGTCATAGTCAATGTAGGCCTTGCCTTTTTCAATACACTGGTTGAAGCTGTCGAAGTAATTCTCATTCCTGGAAAAACCGTCGACAAAACCGACCGGCATCATAATCTTCTTGTGATACGCAATCGGATCAAGGTGCAGCGCCTTTGCGATATCCGCTATATGGCTCTCCCCGGCGAACATCGCCTGCGGGATTCCATACCCGCGCATAGCACCGGAAGCCGGTTTGTTTGTATAGACGCTATATGCATCGCATTCGACATTGTCGCAGGGATACAGCTGCGGAAACGCGCCCATCCCCTTTGCAACCACGCCGTGGCCATGCGAAGCGTATGCGCCCTGGTCGGAGAAGCACTCCAGCTTGCGCGCAACAAGCGTTCCGTCCGGACGGACATAGGAGATGATATGGCTGCGGATTGCATGCCGGACGCGATTGCTGACAAAGGTCTCCTCCCGGCTGACGTCCAGTTTGACAAGTCTGCCGCCCACCTGCACGCTGCAATACGCGCACAGCGGTTCGTACAGCGCATCCTGCTTGTTGCCGAATCCGCCGCCGATATACGGCTTCACGATGCGCACATTGCCCCAAGGAATCCCAAGCGCCTGCGCAACCACGCGGCGAACAATATGCGGAATCTGCGTGCTGGCGGTTACAACAATCTTCCCGGCACTTTCCTCCGCTGTGCAAATGAAGTTTTCAATATGGCAATGCTGCACGGTCGGCGTATCATACCAGCCCTCAAACCGCAGAAGCCCCGGCTCTTTGCTTGCTGCCTCGTAATCGCCCTTTCTGATGCTCGTGTGCGCCAGAATATTGTTCGGATAATTCTCGTGCAGCTGCGGCATGCCGTCCTGCATTGCCTCCTGCGGGTCAAGCATAAACGGATACTCCTCATACTCGACCCGGATTGCCGCCACAGCTTGCGAGGCCGCCACTTCATCCTCCGCAATAACGGCCGCAATGTCGTCGCCATAATAGCGCACATGCCGGTTCAACAGCTTTCTGTCCGCAACATCCTGATGATGCGGATCTGTCGACCAGGGATGTCCGGCCGTTGGAAAATTGATATCCGGCACGTCGAAGCAGGTCAGTACCTTTACTACGCCTGGCACGCGTTCCGCTGCGGACGTATCCATGCTTTTGACCAACCCGTGCGCGATAGTCGAATGAAGAATTTTGACTATCCATGCACTGCGATCAGCCGAATCGTCTACGTACTTCGCACGGCCCGTAACCTTGTCGACGGCGTCCACGCGGCGTACGCTTTTTCCTACTGCACCCATTGCAAACCTCCTAATGCTGCATTCAGTTATTGTAAAAATCTTGCTTTGTTACGTCAAACAGTCCCATATCCGTCAAGCGTGCCTGTGGAATTACCGGCAGCGCGATGAAGGAGAGCGTAATAAAAGGATCCGATTCCGATTGAATTCCAAGTGTCGAAGCTGCGCGAAGCAGTTCCTGCTGATGCGCAAGAATCACATCAAGCGGCGCATCGCTCATCAATCCGGCAACGGGGAGCGCAAGCTTCGCAAGAATCTCGCCGTTATGCACGACGACATATCCGCCGCCGCATTCCTCCAGCGCATCAATTGCCGCGTACATATCGTTGTCGTTATCGCCGCAGACCACCAGGTTGTGCGAATCATGCCCAACCGTTGTTGCGATTGCACCGTCCTTAATATGGAAGCCGCGATAAATGCCAACGCCAATGCGGCCGGATGCGTGATGCCGCTCCAGCACGGCAAGTTTCAGCAGGCCGTCGCGCGCAACGAAGCAACCGTTTTGGCTCGGCACCTCCTCGATATCAAGCGCCGTGGTCAATTCGAGCGGAAGCTGGCGAATAATCGGCATCGGCCCGTCTACCGGCAGGCGCAGCGCGTCATGCTTGCGCGGCGCAAGATGTACGCTGTTGTATATCTTCGGGTCCGGCTTCAGGTGCTTATCCACATTCGGCTCAAAAATCTTTCCGTCCGTAATAACAATCTGCGGTTCAAAGTTTTGCAAATTATCGAATACAACGATATCCGCGCGGTAAGCGGGCGCAATAGCGCCGTAATGCCGCAAGCCATAGGTGTTTGCCGCGTTGATTGTCGCCATCTGTACGGCATGAATGGGGTCGATGCCGTTTGCCACAGCACGGCGTAAAATGTAGTTAATATGCCCTTCACTGCGGATGTTCTCCAAATGCTTATCGTCCGTACAGAACATCATACGGCGCGTGGGTATATGATTCTCCGCAATCTTTTTCATGACCTCCTCAATGGAACGCGAAGCGGAACCAAGGCGAAGGTGCACGCGCATACCCTTGCGAAGCTTTTCCATCACTTCTTCAAATGTTGTGCACTCATGATCGGTATGCGGGCCTGCAACGCAATATGCGTTAAGCGCGTCCCCGGAAAGACCCGGCGCATGTCCGTCGATCGGAAGGTGACGGAAAAGATGCAGCTTGTCCAGCATCTCGCCTTCGCCCTCTACCGTTGCAACATAATCCATCACCTCCGCAAGGCCAAGCACGCGCGGATGATGCATGAACGGTTCCAGATCGTTTGCCGTAAGCTTTGCCCCACTCGTTTCAAACGCAGTACACGGCACGCAGCTTGGGCACATAAAGAAAACGGAAAGGGGCAGCCATTCCGTCTGATCAATCATATATTGGATACCGTCCGCGCCACATACATTGGCAATTTCATGTGGATCGGCAACAATGGATGTCGTTCCTTTTTCGAGAATCACATTGGCAAACCGGGAAGGATGCGCCATGGAAGATTCTATGTGTACATGACCGTCAATTAGCCCAGGGCAAAGATAACCGCCTTTGGCGTCGATTTCCACCTTTCCGGAGTATTCTCCAACGCCAATGATGATACCATCGCGAATCGCAACATCGCCTTCGACAATTTCTTCCGTAAATACGTTAACAATCTTTGCATTTTTAATGACCAACGCTGCATTACGATCCGCCGCATTCAGTATTGCGGCACGAAGACGTGATTTCTGCAATGTAACCTCACCCACCTTTTTGTTAGTATACCATACATATTTTCAGTTGCATACCCCCGGAAACACATAAATTGCATATTTTTACGGTTGCCAAACATACTTGTAACCGCCAGATTCGTGTGCTAGAATAACGATGTAATCCAGCATGTCAGGAGGCCGCCTATCATGCGTATATGCATTAAAAACGGTTTAGTGGTTCGTGCGGAAGGCACGCAAAAAAGCGATATCCTAATACAAGATAATCGCATCCAACGGATACAACCGCATATCGATGAACCCGTCGACAGCACGGTGGACGCCACCGGATGCTATGTTTTCCCCGGCTTTATCGATACGCATACGCACTTTGATTTGGATCTTGGTATAACGAAAACCGCGGACGATTTTGTCACCGGCACCAAGGCTGCCTTACTCGGCGGTACGACCACCGTGCTCGACTTTGCCACGCAGGATCGCGGCATGACAATGCAGAATGCGCTCGACGTTTGGCACAAAAAAGCGCAGGGGGCAAGCTGTAACTACGGTTTCCACATGGCCGTCTCCGAATGGAACGAGGCGCGCCTTGCGGAAATAGACAGCATGATTCAGCAGGGCGTCACCTCCTTCAAAATGTACATGGTATACCCCAACATGCGTGTTGACGACGGAGCGATTTATGATGCGCTCAAACAAGCCGCTGCGCGCAACTGCCTTATCGGCGTGCATTGTGAAAATTTTGACCTGCTTTGCGCGCGCATACAGGAATTGCACAACGCAGGCGTTTATGCCCCGGTTGGGCATCCGGCTTCCCGTCCCAATGCCGTCGAGGCGGAAGGCGTTGCCCGGCTGATGCGAATCGCGGAGCTTGCCGAAGCGCCCGCGTGGGTCGTGCATCTTTCCACAAAAGAAGGCTTGGAGGAAGCGCGCCGCGCCCGCGCCCGCGGACAGGAAGTCTATCTGGAAACCTGCCCGCAATACCTTGTGCTCGACGAGGAGCGCTACCGCGATGCGGATGCAGAAAAGTTTATTATGTCGCCGCCGCTTCGGCAAAAGGCCGACCAAAAGGCGTTGCTTACAGCAATGCACAACGATGAAATTGACGTCGTCGGCACGGACCATTGTTCGTTTACGATGCAAATGAAAGCGTTGGGCAACGGCGACTTTGCAAAGGTTCCTAACGGCGGCGCCGGCGTCCAAAACCGTGCGCAACTGATTTATTCATACGCCGTACAAACGGGGGCTATTACGCTTTCACAAATGGCCAGGCAACTTTCCGAAAACGCAGCAAAGCTATTTGGCATGTATCCGAGAAAAGGCGTTCTTTCGGAAGGAAGCGACGCGGATATCGTCGTATATGACCCGCAGGGAGCGTCCGCTATCTCCTGGCGCACCAACGCGCACAATTGCGACAACTCTCCGTTTGAGGGAATTCCGGTAACGGGTCGCGTACGCGATGTGTTCGTCAACGGCGTGCATGCCGTTATGAACGGAACGTTTTTGCAGGAAGGATGCGGTAAGTTTGTTGCGCGCGAACCGTCGCTGCGTCCCCGCAAATGAAAATTGGATGCGTGCTGCTTGCAGCAGGCAGCGGAAAACGCTTCGGCGGCGATAAGCTTCGGCATATAATCGACGGCGTATCTATTGCGGAACGCGCCTGTCAGCTGCATGCCGGTTTACAGTACGCGGTTTCCGTACTTGTCAGCCGCCCTGCGGACTCGTTTCTGTCTACGCTTGCCGACAAGTATGATTTTATGCTGGCTATTAACGAGCGCGCAGCGCAGGGCATCGGTACAAGCGCAGCAGCGGGCGCCGCGGCACTGCTTTCTCTCGACCCTTCGATTGACGGCGCGCTGTTTGCAGTTTGCGATCAGCCGTATTTGAAGCAGGAAACCGTTGCAGCGCTTTTATCACGTTTCCAAAAGTCACCCATGTCCATCGTTGCGCCGGTATGCGGCAGCAATCGCGGTAATCCTGTGATTTTTCCGCGAGAATTGCTTCTGGAATTTGCTTCCCTTAACGGTGACATTGGCGGCGGTGCAATCATCCGGGCGCATTCCGATATGCTTACTACCGTGGAGATCGAGAATCCGGCTGAATTTATTGATATTGATACCAAAATGGACGAATTGAGGAATACTTATGCTAACGATTCTGAAAGGTAATATTATTGAAGCCAAATCGATCGACGAGCTGGCTATCACGGAAAACGGATATATCGTGTTGGACGACGGCGTCATTCAGGGCGTATTTCCGCATTTGCCGGCACGTTACGATGGAGCGCATATTGTCGATTACGGCAACCGTCTCATCATGCAGTCCTTTTCCGACATGCATCTGCATGCGCCACAGTATCCTATGCTAGGCATCGGAATGGACCTGCCTCTGCTGGACTGGCTTTCTACCTATACTTTCCCGACCGAAGCGAATTTTGCTGATACTGCGCTCGCGCAGGATGCATACGAGGCATTGGCAAGAGATCTCGTCAATCACGGTACAACGCGCGCATGCGTTTTTTCTTCCATCCATTGCGACGCAACGCTAATACTGATGGAAGCTTTGGAAAAGGCAGGGATCTGCGCCTACGTCGGAAAAGTAAATATGGACCAGAACGGCGGTGCAAACTATCAGGAAACAACGGAGGCTTCCATTGCGGAAACCAAGCGTTGGCTGTCCGGCTGCGACCGCTTTACAAACGTGCGTCCGATACTTACGCCGCGTTTTACCCCCACCTGCTCGGACAAGCTGATGCACTGGCTTGGCGATGCGGCGCGGGAACAAGGTTTGTATGTACAATCGCACCTATCCGAGAACATGGCGGAAATCCAATGGGTAAAAGAACTGCATCCAGATTGCAAACAGTATTGGGAAACCTACGACAAGTATGGCCTTTTCAACGACCATACCATCATGGCGCACTGCGTACATTCCGACCTGCGTGAGCAGGAAGCGTTGCGTTCCCATCATGTTCTCGTTGCGCATTGCCCAGATTCCAACATCAATATTTGCAGCGGGCTTGTGCCTGTACGCGATATGCTGGATCGCGGCCTTTGGATTGCGCTCGGTTCAGATATTGCCGGGGGCGCAAACCTCTCGATGCCGTATGTGATAACGGAAGCCATTCGCATGTCAAAGGCGCAGCGAATCGATACCGATTGGAATACGCCGTTTTTGTCCGTTTCGCAAGCATATTTTCTTGGCACAACCGCCGGTGCATCCTACTTTGGCGCAAAAGCAGGCTTTGCAAAGGGGGATAAGCTGCATGCCGTTATAATAAATGATGATGTGCTGCCCGGCTTCTACAAGCTGTCCGTCCGCGAACGGTTTGATCGCGCTATATATTTAACGGATGACCGCCACATTGAAGCAGTCTATTCGGAAGGCCGGAGAATCAAAGGCGAACCAGAACAGTAAAAAATTGGATATAGATTAATACGGAATTCGTCGTATGATGCGCCAAATCCGGTTGCATCCTATTGAACGATAGGATGTGATGATTTGTCTACTGGCGTTGCGCTGTTGCTCTGCATGTTTATCATGTATTGTACCGGGTCCGGAAAGGCTTTTGCTGCACAATTGTTCGCCGAAAGCGGCTGGATTGCTGCAACATGTCTGCTGTTATCCGCGCTCTCTTCCTTTGATGTAAGAATACTACCGGTCATATCGTGCAACTTTTCCTCCGTGCTCCTGCTTACGATATGTATTCTCCTGTGCGGTTTGCAGGGTGAGGTACACGTTAGTATTCTCCTTGCATTTTTGAGCGGCATTCTCGGTTGGTTTCTGTTGCGCTTGTTCCCGGATTTCTTCGAACCGGCCGTTTTGATTGCATTACCGGCCGTGGTTCTGTCACAGCTTCTTCCGACCGGCATGCGGCATAAGTTACTTTGCGTTTCCGCTGCACCGATTTTCTTCGGATTAACAGCGTCTTTGGAGGATTGGTATCTTTTTGACAAAATTGAAATTTTTCTTGGTAACACGATGCAGCACAATGCCCAGATATTTGGCGCAGTTATGCTTCTTGGCACAGCAGGCATGCGCCTGCATAGAACAAAAAAAGCATTTGATGCGCAAAAAGAGTATTGATTTTTTGCTTCGTACTGTGTATAATCATCACTGTCAAAGGGGTTATAGCTCAGCTGGTTAGAGCGCTACGTTGACATCGTAGAGGTCGTTGGTTCGATTCCAACTAATCCCACCATATTGCAAGGAAATCCTGCGGTGTTCGTCACGCCTTCGGTTATAAACCCACAGATTGACTATGGGAGCATGCGTTGCGAAAACTAGTTCAAGCCCGCTACGGGTGGGAAGAACGAATTAACCACCGTGCCCCCCACCTGCCGAGTGGCGGGTGTTATAACAAGGGCGAACGGCACCTCGGGATTCTCCATGTAGAGACATTGCGGAATTGTGTAATGGTAGCACCTACGACTCTGACTCGTATTGTCTAGGTTCGAATCCTAGTTCCGCAGCCAAGACAAATCCCCCATTTCTGGGGGTTTTTCTTATATTTGAAAGAGATGTGCGTTCATGCGAAATCATATGAAATCAAGGAAAGGGTTGCCAGTTCCTTTTCACTAAATCAAAAACAGCCCCCGTATTTCTCCGAGGGCTTTCGTCATGCCGACAGGGCTGCATCCGGTATCTTTCACCCGGCTATACTTGGCCCCCGCGCGTGTCGGCTTAGAAACGGGTTTTGTCGGCTGGGCTGTTCCGAATGCCAAAGACCGTCAGCATGTTGAGGATGTCGGCAACCACACCGGTGATTGCTTCGGATGCCTCCGGCAGGATGACGCCGGTAGTGACATGCATCGACAGCAATGCGCAGACTTGTTGCTTTGTCCAACAACGACCATGCGCTCAACCAACGTGTTGTGCTTCATGGCCTTTGCTTCCAATTGATTAATGCGCCAGTTGATCAATTCGTTTTCTTGTCGCAAGCCCCTCCGTGATCCAGCCAAGGTGCTTATTACTGCAAGGATTCCTGCGATTACTCCCGCACTCAATGTTTCGCCCTCCTACTTCAAAAACGTACCGCCGAGCGCGGTGAACGTTGCCTCGTCCGCTATGCCCGTGGGATTCAAGTCGTTTCCGCGCTAATAATAGAGGACGAGTGTGCGCGTCTTCGGGCCGTAGCTGTTGATGCCGACGGCGATACGGCTATACCCGAAGCGAATTAGCAGACTTTTCAGTTTGGCCACGTCCGCACAGCAATCACGCTGCCGCATTTTTTGCGTGAAGTAAATCTTCTCCACCTACGGAATCTTGACAGGGCCGGGCGCATTCTCTGTGGCATCCCCGGCTGCATCGGCAACCATCGTGCGGACCCCCATCGTTCGGGTCGTACGCTTCCCTCACGACGCCATACGTGCGGTCCTTCGAGTGGTACTGCCCCCCCATCGAAGCACAGGCCGACGGGTGTCTCGCCCTGGGAATCGCCGCCATCGACGTTAAATAGCAAGCGCTCCGTTGCAATGCAATCTATTTCCATGTCGCCAGACTGCAACATGGAGCTTACGCGCCATCATACGTGTACAAATACCTATGCAAAGCAATTGTAAGGGGCTCCGCAAGCGGAATCAGCTCCCACGGCATATCATCCGGCACCTTGCAAAGCATGTCTGCCGGATGCGCAAAGGTTTCCGCCATACCGCCGTCAATATGTACGCCAAGCACCCGCAAATCCATACAGCAGTTCGTTCGGCCAATCGAACAGGGATAGCAGTGCCCACAATACAGATAGGGATCCACAACGACCTTGTCGCCAACCTGAATCCCCTTCTTGTTATCTGCGGGTATAGATAACACTTCGCCCGCAAGCTCATGCCCAATGATGCGCGGATAGGTCACCAGGCCGTTCGTACCACGAAATGCGCCGATATCGCTGCCGCAAATACCGGCAGAATGGATTTTTAGAAGCGCTTCTCCCGGTGCGAGCGGACGCTGCTCTATTTGCGTAAGCGCAACCTCCCATGGTTTTTCAATTTTGATCGCTTTCATGAATAACTCTCCCCTTTCGCAATATCTCTTATAATTCTTTTAGAATCCGGTAGCTGCGCGGAAGCTCGTAACAAGGATTGCCTACCATCGCTTCAAGATTGTACTCGCCCTGATAGCCTATCTTTTGCAAAGCATCCCAATATGCCCTGTATTTTTCCGTATATGCAGGGTCCAAATAGCAGCGTTCATTATTCACGTTCTGCGCAATGTGCACAACGCGAATCTCGTCGCCTGCCTCAGCAATAACGGAAAGCGGCTGGCTCTCTGCATCCTCATGATAAATATCGTATACCAAATGCAGATTCGGTAATTGCATTTCCTCCAGGAAACGTAGCGCCTCCTGCATTGTGTTAAT
>CAYPLG010000011.1:0-32278 GCA_964411535.1 uncultured Oscillospiraceae bacterium | reverse complement strand
CAGAGCGGGCGCTGCAGCAAAGCCCACCCAAACGCCGTTTAAGCCAAACAGCGCCCCGAACGATACACAAAGCGCAAGTGGCAGCAGCAGTTCCCCCATGAAACTGATCAGCACAGCCAGACCAAACCGATCCAGAATAAGATAGTAAGAGGTAAACAGGAATAGCAACGCCCGGCATACAAGCGTTGCCGATACAATGCGTACTGCCGTTTTCGACAGGGCAAGCAACGCGGGGTCCGTAATGCCAAACAGCGCGGCAGCGCCGCCTGCAAAAAGCAGCAGCAGAACCGAGAAGGCAAGGCCTTCCAGCAACGCGGTTTTCACGCCGATGCGCATGACTTGGCGCAGACCGATACCATTCTGCTCGCCCCGGTATACGCTGGCAAGCGGCGTCATCGCCTGCCCAATGCCGTCAAATATGACGGTTAACTCAATGATGCTTGTCACAACCGAAAGCACCGGCAGATTCTGGTCGCCGGACACTTTGATAATCAGCTTGCCCAACGCAAACACAAGCACCGCCCAACTTAGATACTTTCCCGCCTCTACTATGCTGAATTTGACCACCCGCATAACGTCTGTAAAGCGGATGTGCCATGTAAATCGCAGCGAGTTTTGCTTTCGGAAGAAGTGGACGCACAGAACGCAAAGGCTCAGAACCGTGCCGATCAGCGTACCAAGGCTTGCTCCGGCGATCCCGATTTTTTTGCACAGCAGGATGGACACGGGAATGTTCACCCCAATTTGTACAGCATAGGAGAGATTGCAGATTCGAACGTCCCCATCGGTATAGACCATATCCACCAGTAATGCGTAGAGTGGGTACAGCAGCACGACAAAACGGTAGTTATCATAATATCCGACGGCATAGCGGAGCACTTCCGCCGAGGGTGCGAAAAAGCTGAAATACTGCCCTTTGCCAAACAGGGCCAGCAGAAACAGAGCGGCGCCGGAGACGACGGCCAGAATCAAGCCCTGCCCCCAAAAACGATCTGCATTTTCCTTTTGAAAGCTTCCGATTTCATAGGAATAGCAAATCGAGGTTCCTATGCTAATTACAGTTGCAATAAACACGGCCGTGCCGAATACCGGCGTTACAAGGTTGACGCCGGATATTGCCCGTTCGCCGAGAATATTGCCAACGATCAGCGTATCCGAAAGCAGCATCAGATACTCGATCGCCATGGAAAACGTAGCGGTCAGCAGGAGCGATTTGAATTTCTGATTACAGAAGCTCTTTTTCATACGCACGTTATCGCGCGGAGCCGAACAGCTCGGAAAGGCAGATGATCACGATGCCGGCGACAACTGCGGCGATGCAGGTATATTGCGGTTTTGCTAGCTTTTCTTTTAGGAATATCCGTGAAAGAATCAGGGAAACAATGCAATATGCCGAGACGATGGGCGCAGCCAGTACAGGATTATTGGCGATCGCCGCCACATAAAAGATATTAGCCAGCATCTCGCCGAGCGCGGAGCCGCACTTGGTGCGTTCGCTTTTCTGAAAAGGGTTGTACGGCTTCTTGAAATGTACAAGAAGGTATATCCACAGGATCACGCTGATTGCAAAAAACGCCAGCGAGTAGAGGATCAGATAATCGACTTGGCCGATCCCAACGCCCGTCTCCGCGTCCAGCAAAACGGCGTCGATCACCGTGCTGAGCGCGTCGGCCAGACAGATCACAAGCGGGAAGATCAGCGCCAGCGCGCCAAGACGGTATTTACGCTGCTCGATGGGCAGCGCAGCGTCCGCACGGGTCAGTTTCTTTTGTACGCAAAAGAGCGCGACGATGCCGGTCGTAATCAGAAGCGCTCCAACTAGGCCGACCGGGGAAACCACCTGCCAAACGCTGTTGGCCCGGCCTGTTGCAAGGTAGAAAATGAACAGCAACAGCATCGTGAGCCCGCCGGAAGCATTTTCTACCGGAGAAATGATGGAAAGCTCCAAATATCGCAGCCCAATAAAGCTAATGACGATGGATACAATATAGAGCACGGCTGCCGGAGCAAAATCGATATAGGTAACAAACAGCCTTCGCACCGACATTCCACTTTCGGAAAACGGCAGCAGGCAAATAAAGAGCACGCCCATAAAAAGCCCTGTACAGGTAGCAAGCTTGATCGAATACAGAGAGCCTTTCTTGTCCACGCTCAGTTTGTTAAATAGATCGGTGAATCCCCAGCAAAGCATCGCGAGAAGTGCAAACAATAGCCACAACATAGGCAGGACCTTTCTTTCTAACTATTCCGGTGCGTAAAGCTTTATAGGAGCACATGCAGCCCGAAGGGCTCGCAGCGATGCTACCGCACCCTCGCCGCCCGCTCCTGCAGCAGCGTGCTTAACCGCTCCCGCAAATCTTCCGGCAGCGCGGTTCATGCGCATCACGCCGTTTTGTTACAAGTAGAATACGCCCTATCGGGACGAATATCAATGTATCATTATATTTTTCTTTCCATTGGAGGTGTCGTATCGACGAATGTATCCCGCTTTATACCCGAACGGGTGCTGTTGCGTTGCAGTGGTTTCAATTTCGGTTCCACGGAATTACTGGATGATGTGTTTGGATCATTGGTACAGAAGTTTCCCCTTTGCAGGGTGCAGACTTCATGATCTGGAAATCACAAGCTCGTTGGGTTTTCCGATCGTCTATCATTTCGCGCATACACTTTGCCGCTTTACTATCTTAGCTATCTATATCGCGCGTTGCACAGGCGCATATCGAGCGGCAACGCCATTGCGCATCTGCAAGATGACGTCCGGCCGGGTCGGCGGCGGCAGGGTTGGGATCGTGACCGTGCCCACGCACTTCTCTTTCAAAGCGCACGGCATCATGATATACTGAAAATAAATCCGAATCATAAAATGAGGAGGGCAAACAAAGGAGGGGCCAATGAGTATCCAAAACGAAGCGAAAATTAAAAACCCGTTAATTGTCGCGGTTCGCGAACAGTTGGAGCACCGCGCATTGTGGATGTATTTACTCTGCGACGAGGCACGTAAAAAGGGGCTTGGGGCGGAAGACTTTGCGCCTGCCGCCATCCGGCGTTGCGGCCTGTATCAAGGCGCGGGACTGCGCCAAAAAGCGGGCGGCGGGGATTCCCTGCGTGGGCTTCGAAAAACGCTTTTCAGCAAGGCTGCGCAGTGGGTGTTTGAAATGGACGTAAAACGTTGCACGGATGACAATCTCGATATCGACTTTCATTATTGCCCGCTGGTCAAGGCGTGGCAGAAGCAGGGCTGCTCCGACGAGGAAATTGCCGTGCTATGTGACCATGCCATGTGCGGGGATCGCGGGATCGCCGAGAGCTTCGGGTGCGAACTTGATTTGCTATCGACTATTGCGAAGGGCGACGATACGTGCCGGATTCGTTTTGTGCGGCGAGAAAAATAGCTTTGCATAGCGTCGGTTGATAAAGCCGGGCTTGCAAAGCACAGGGGAATAAAGGGGGCATGCAAGAGTCATAAAGCTCCGTTTGCATATCCCAATGTCGGTGCGCCCACGGTGCCACAAAGCGGGAAGCGGCGCGCCAAGCGCATCCCCGGCAGCAATGCCGTGCAATCCGCCCCAAAAGGGATTCCCCCTGCTTTTCCTGCTCTCTCGGCGGTTGCCCTTCCTTCCAAACGGCCGTACCATCGCTGCCATCCTATGTACTCTACTTTGGCATATGCTGCTTCGCACTGCTTTCTGAAAAAGCTGCAACCAGCGGTTTAATCATAACAATACCATGGTAGTTTTCTCCGTAGCAATTTGGGATAAAGCCCGTGGGGACAAATCCGTAAGCGGTAAAATAGTCAAAATGCCGCCTGTGATTTGCCGATAATTGCTTTAATTCGGCAGCAAAATCGGTGATCGGCCTTCCGTGACAAGGCAATCCCGTCGACCCGATAATGTATTTGAGATTGCGGATCTTCTTTTCCCTTGCATAGGTTTCGGCGCGCATCAGCAGCGGCTCCAACGGCTCTTCCATTACAAAGTCCCCGTTGTCGTCATACCCCAGGTTTTCAATGCCAAGGCAGGAGTAACCCTTATATTCTGCACATAAAATCCAGCCTTTGACGCCGGTATCATTCTGCAGATACCAGCCGACAAGCGTGGCAAGCAACGATACATCCTGCAGCTGCCGATATGCGTCGTCATAATCCCACCAATCCGGCTTTATTCTTGACATGAATTTCGCCACAGCTGCAACGCTGGAATCGTTGATTGTTCGAATATCCATCATGCGTTCTCCTTCAGTCCACCGATACGCACTGTTTTCTCCCGTATATCTACAACGACAGGGCGATGGTTGGAAAATTATATAACGGATGAGCCGAAGGGCATCAGCGCCAGCTTTGCAAACTTAAAGCACTGCTTTCCAAACGGGATGCCGACGATGGTTACGCAAAACAGGCATCCGATCAACAGCGCCTCCAGCGCGAGCGGCAGGCCGGAGATTGCCAGCCAAATGATGTTAAGCAGCATGGATCCCAAGCCGCCGCCATACAAGATTTCTTTTCCGAACGGAAACGTTGCAAGCTTTGCGAACTTAAAGCACTGCACCCCCCACGGAATTCCAATGATTGTAATGCACCAGAATAGCCCCGCAAGGCTCCATCCAAGACCAAGCCAGATTCCGCCAAACAAGAACCAGAGTATGTTCCCTAAAAAACGCGTGCCGCTCTCCTTTCAGCCTGTTTGGATTATACCATATCGAGCGGGGATGAAAAGAGCGGCCATGCGGAAACTATACGCCTATGCCGTAATAAACCGGCATGCGCCTTCGCCATACATTCCTTGTTCACGGATTGCTGCGCAGCCAGCACAGGCGCATCGTTACCGGCAAGCGTCGCCTACAGCGTGTGTTTGCCGGACTTTTCGAATTCTCCGAAGACGCCGCCGCGCCCGATGCGCCGTTTCCGATGCGAGCAATGACCGCCTAACCGCATAAAGGCGGATGCTTTTCGGCCAGGCAGCGCGTGTCGGGACCAAGCGCATACCTCTGTTTTGCCGGTATATTTACAAAACTTTACCTATATTGGTTTTTGCCCGTTGCGCAACGACAACGCTTTGCAACAAAACGAAAATGCATAGCATAGCGCCTGTCGTGATGCTCTGCCACCACGGTTTCGTCAGGCCGGACGTAACCACGATCGAGTTGATTGTTACCAGCGTAAGCGTGCCGAAAAGCGTGCCGATGACGTTGCCAACGCCGCCCGTAAGCAGCGTACCTCCAATAATCGCCGATGCAATCGCCCGCATTTCAAACCCGGTTGCATTGGCGGCATTTCCCGCCCCCGTATGCAGCAGATACACGAAACCGCCGATTCCGGCCAGCACGCCGCTTAACAGATAGGCAAAAAATTGCGTGCGCTTTACGTTGATGCCCAGCATTAGGGCGCTTTGCGTATTGCCGCCAATGGCGTATAGATTCCGGCCAAACCTCGTCCATCTAAGCATTACAAAGATAAATAGTACCACCGTAAGCGCGATCACTACGCCCAGTTCAATGTTCGCCGGAATAAAATTACCGGTCTTCCCGTAAGAGCCGATCCAGGGCATTTCGATCCGCAGCTTTTTCAATGTCAAAAATCCTTCTTGCGTCGCCGTAACGGGATTTACGCTGACAATCGTGGTCATCCCTTTTGCAAAGAACATGCCCGCCAGCGTAATAATAAAGGGTTGTATTTCCAGATACGCGATCAATACCCCCTGCGCAACACCAAACGCAAGCCCAATGCCCAGCGCAATCAAAACTGCGCCCGGCACGCTGCCGTTTTCACCGTTTAAGAATACGACCGAAGTCATCGTTACAAGCGCGGTTATGCCGCCAACCGAAATGTCAATCCCGCCGGCGATCATGACAACCGTTAAACCGCAGGAAAGAATAATCAGCGCACCGTTATTGTTAAATGTGTTTAAAAACTGTTGCGGATTCAAAAATCCGCCGCCCCAAATCAGCATGGCTGCGCCATACATGCCGACAAAAATGCAGATGGTAATGGTGAGCAACAGGTTGGTATCGGTCAGCGGTTCCCGCTGCTTATTACGCATATGCGTTCGCTTTATCATGATGCATTCCCCCCTTAAGAGATCTTCATGGCCGAAGAAACAACACTTTTGCCGGCAAGCCTGTTCCAAAACTGATTTGCATATTTCTTCACGACCGGAGAGCCAATGGTCACGATGGCAATAATAACAACCGCCTTGTAGGCTTTAATATCCGTGGAGGGAACCTTCATTGCATACAGCGTAGTCGTCAGGCCCTGTATGACGTATGCGCCGATAATCGTACCCGCCATTTTGAATTTGCCGCCGCTTAATGCATTGCCGCCAATGGCAACGGCAAGGATTGCATCCATTTCAATACCGAGCAGCACGGTTTCATGGTTAATCAAACCCAACCGCCCAACGCTGATCGTTCCGGCAAAAGCCGCACACATTCCGATGATAACAAACACCAGAATCTTTATGAATGTAGAGTTGATACCGTTTAAGCGGGAGGCCTTTTCGTTGATACCTACCGCCTGTGCATACAGGCCGAGACTGGTAAACCGCAACGCAAGCGCAAACAGGATGCCGGCAAATATAACGAGGAAGATCGGCGTTGGAACGGGAATGCCGGGTATGAATCCGCCGATATATTTTATACGCACATCGGAAACGGTGGGCGTTGCGCCGCCGTTGATCCAATAGGCAATGGCGCGGCCAATGGTATACAGGATTAACGTTGCGATCATTGGCTGAATTTTGAACACAGCCACGAGAACCCCGTTAAACGCGCCAAAGAGCATCGCCACTACGCAGCAGAGCAGGAAGGCAAGCACAATCACGCCCCAGGTAATCTCGTTTGACAGCAAGAC
Organism: uncultured Oscillospiraceae bacterium; assembly: GCA_964411535.1. GTDB lineage: Bacteria > Bacillota > Clostridia > Christensenellales > CAG-138 > CAYPLG01. The sequence goes on along the minus strand of CAYPLG010000011.1, from coordinate 25,434 downwards.
CTTTACAAACACGCTGCCCGCGATTGCGGCGGAAGCGCCAACGCTAATATCCTGCCCGCGGCTTGCGGCCGTAACCAACGTCATCCCCATAGCCAAAATGACAAGCTCCGACGCTCCGTTTAGGACCGCAATCAAATTCCCCGATAATACGGTGTTGCCATAGGAATTCACCGTAAGGTTGATGGAAAAAAAGCTTGGGTCCCGAATCAGATTAAAGATTACCAGTGCAATTAACGCCAACAGCGGTATTAAAAGCTTGGACGCCGCAATTTTTTGAAACTTTACTTTCGTATTAACCATCGCTTATAACCTCCCCGGCAATGGTGCGCATAACGCTGATTTGGTTGACACCCGCGCCTGTCAGTTCGCCCACAATATTCCGATCGCGCAATACCACAAGGCGTGAACACGTACGAACCATTTCCTCGATTTCCGACGAAATGAATGTAATGCTCATGCCTTCCTCCGCAAGCTCCAATACAAGTTTTTGAATATCTACCTTCGTTCCGATATCGATGCCCCGCGTCGGCTCATCCAAGATCAGATACTTTGGATTGGTCAATAGCCAACGCGCAAGGATAACCTTCTGCTGGTTACCTCCGGATAACGATCTTACCGGCGTATCCAGCGAAGCTGTTTTTATGCCGAACAGGCGCACGTATTTTTCAGCGAACTCCTCTGCCTGCACTCTGGAAATGGGCTTAAAAAAGCCGTTCATTACCTGTAGGGCAAGGATCATGTTTTCACGAACGGACAGGTCTGCAAAGAGGCCGTCCATTTTCCGATCCTCCGGCAGGTAAGCGATCCCGCATTGCATCGCGTCCTTTGGGTTGGAAACCTTTACCTGCTTTCCGTCTACTTTGATTTCTCCGCCTGTGATGCGGTCCGCACCGAAGATGGCGCGTACGCTTTCGCTGCGTCCGGAGCCGAGCAAGCCGGCAAAGCCGTTTACCTCTCCTTGGCGGATGAAAAAGTCGAAGGGTCGCACGCCGTTGGCGCTGGAAAGTCCCCGCGCTTGATAAAAGGGAACTTGCGCGTCCGTTGCAGCAATCGTTTCCTTTTTGCGCAGTTGCGTTAAGTCGTCCAGGTCGCGGCCAACCATTTTTGCAACCAATTCCACCATGGGCAACTGCTGCACCGCATATTCCCCGACCAGTTCGCCATTGCGCAAAACCGTAATCCGGTCGCAAACCTCATATACCTGCTCAAGAAAGTGGGTAACAAAGATGATGCCGACGCCACGCGCCCGCAAGTCCCGCATTAAGGCAAAGAGCTTGCCGACTTCCTTCTCGTCAAGCGAGGAGGTCGGCTCGTCCAATATCAGGATTTTGCAGTCCATTGCCATTGCGCGCGCGATGGCAACCATTTGCTGCACGGCGATTGAACAGCTCGCAAGCTGCTGCTGCGCTCTTGCGGGGATGTTCAGATCCTGCAAAATTTCCGACGCACGCCTTTGCATTGTGCGCCAGTTAACAAATTTGTATTTACCGATTCCGATAAACATGTTTTCGGCAACCGTCAAATTCGGGCACAGTGAAATTTCCTGATAAACGGTGCCAATGCCCATATTTTGCGCTTCCTGCGGCGAACGCAGGGATATCTCCTTATCAACGCCTGCAATATAAATCTGTCCGGCATCCTTGTGATATACGCCGGTTAAAACTTTAATCAACGTTGATTTTCCGGCGCCGTTTTCCCCCAGCAACGCGTGGATTTCCCCTTTGCGAAGTGTAAAATCCACATGCTGTAAGGCCCGCACGCCGGGAAAGACTTTGTCGATATTGCGCATGGTCAATACGATGTCGTTTTGCATAAAGCATCCCTCTTCAAATTCAGCAGAGTAGTCATGTGCAAAGATAAGCGCCGCATTGCGATCCACTGTGATCTTTCGTTTTCTACTTCGGATAAACCTAAAGTGTGAACTCGGCGCGAATCGCGCGGAGAAATCCACGCAACCCGCGCCGTGTTTGTTTATCCGGAGTATTCTTGCCGTTTATTCGCCAAGGCCATAGGTGTCGATATCAGCCTGCGTAAGCGTTTTTGCGTCAAAGCCTTTCTCCTCGGAGATAATCTTCTTTTCGCCGGTATAGTCGCCGCCCTTGATGATGCCGTCAATCACAGCGGCCTGGAAGGGGCTGCACTGGCCGTCATAGTTCCAGCTGCCGGCAAGCAGCTCTCGCAGCGCCCATTTGTTGCAGTCAAAGCCCATGACTACCACATCGCCGCTTACGCCGTGGGTAATACCCGCTTCGTCAAGCGCCGCAACAGCGCCTGCCGCCATGCCGTCGTTTTCCGCGTAGATTACGTTAAACGCTTCACCGGAGTTAATAACGGATTCCACAATCTGCTTTGCCTGCGCTTCGTCCCAGGTCGCGGTCTGCTGCACAATCTTCTTCATGGTGCCCGCCGCGAACTCGGCGTCCAGCGCGGCGGTACGGCCGATCTGCGCGTCGGAGCCCATAGCGCCCTGGATGTGAATTACGTTATATTCCGGCAAGTTCTGGGACTTCAGCCAGTTGACAGCTGTAGTGCCCTGTACCGCCATATCCGATACGACAGCGGCTTCATAGAGGCTCTCATCGCAATTGATCATGCGGTCAAACAGAAATACCTTGATGCCGGCCTGCTGCGCGGAGCTCAGCACTTCGTCCCAGCCATTGGTTTCGGCTGCGGAGATGAGCAGGCAATCCACGCCGTCGGTGATGAACTGCGTGGCCGCGTTAAGCTGTTCGTCGTTATTGATGCTGTAATAGGTCTGCGCATCGTACCCGTTTGCTTCGTTGAATACTTCTTCAAAGTTTTTAACGTTTGCTTCGCGATAGCCAGACTCGGAAGGAGGATTGTTGACGATGCCAACTTTAATCAGCGCGCTGCCGGTTTCCGCAGGCGCAGGAGCCGCCTCGGCGGGTGCAGCGGCAGGCTCGGCAGCCGGTGCGGCAGCGGGCTCGGCGGCGGGCGCTGCAGCAGGTGCGGCGGCGCAAGCAGCCATTGATAATACAAAGGTCAGGACGAGAAGCATGGCAATCAGTTTTTTCATGTTCGGTTTCCTCTCTTTCTGAATTTCGTTTTGGGAAGGTTCTGGTCTGCTTCAAACGAGTGGTTCGTTTGCAGTATCATCTAATCAGAAGCCTATGGGAAAGTCAACGCGACGAATCCGCCGTCCAACAATACCGGTACGCACATACATACCGATCGCCGGCAGCCCCTGCAAAAAGCAGTCAACTTTATGGAAAATATGCTTCGACCTTGAATAAATATGATTATATTACGATAATACCCGCTGAATTGTTGGATAATTTCATAATTGTCATGCTGCCGATTTGCCGCAGCATGGTTATATCGGCGGATGCAATGCATAGATATGACCGCACATACAGGTATTCTTCCGCTAGTTATTAAAAAAAATGAATAATATATTATCTGGTCTTTCTTTGTTTTGGCTGTTTCTACCGGTTCATGCGCAAGTCTCATAGAATAACAAACATGTTTATAAATCCCTTCACCCGACGCGCATGCTACAATATTGAATATACAAAGCTCTGGAAGGCAGCGGAAACGGCATGCGTGAAAAGTATATACATCTTGCGGAGACGCTCCGGCAAACGATACCGCACATGAAAAATGACAGTATCAATAAGCTGCCTTCTGAAACTGCGCTTGCGAGCCGATACGGCGTCAGCCGTGAAACCGTGCGCAAAGCGATTGCCGCACTGGCTTCGGAGGGGCTTGTCGAAACCCGGCGGGGCAGCGGAACGTATCTAAGCCGCCTGCCTCACGGCGATTCACGGCAAATTGCTATTTTGGCAGCCTGTCAAAGCGACTATATGCTTCCTGTGCTGCTGCATCAAATGCAGGCGGTTTTTGAGGAGCATGGATACCATGCGGTCGTACACATTACCGATAACAGCGTACAAAAAGAACGCGATGTTCTGGCAGCGCTTTTGGAAACGCCGGTTGCGGGCATTCTTGCCGATGGCTGCCGAACCGCGTTGCCGAACCCAAATATCGATCTATATGCGCAGTTGCAAAACCGGCAAACGCCGGTGCTGTTTCTGCATGGCGCATACGCCGCGCTGAAGGAAGCAATATGCGTGGGAGACGATAATTACGGCGGTGCGTATCAGCTTACGAAATACCTGCTTGACAAGGGGCACCGGCAGATTGCCGGGATCTACAAAAGCGACGACGTCCGGGGCGTGGAGCGGTATTACGGCTGTGTATGCGCGCTGCGGGATGCGGACAGCCTGCTGCCGGATCAGCGCTTTCTATGGTATACAACCGAGGATCGAACCGCGCTTGTGGAACAGCGTTCTCCCGCATTGCTGCACCGTTTCCTATCCGCCTATCTTGGAACGGCTTCCGCCGTCATATGCTATAACGACGAAATTGCATATTATTTGATAAAATCGCTGCTTGCCGCCAAAAGGCGAGTGCCCCAGGATGTTGCCGTCGTCAGCTTTGATAACAGCTATTATAGTACGCTCGGCGATATCGGTATTACCTCGCTCGGACATGTACCGTGCACGGTCGCCCGCCGCGCAGCGGAGAGCCTGATTGCCCTGATACACGGCACCCCTGTGCGCTCCGCCGCTTTGCCGTGGCAATTGTTCGCGCGGGCAAGCAGCGAGGGCGCATCGTAATGCCATGTGCAAGGATGCAATCTTGTTTGTTCGCGGAACACATAATCAGTACGCCCGGTTCAGCAGCGTTTCTTTTGTCAGCGTGTCTTTCGTAAAATACGTTTCACTGACATAGACATTCTTTTGTGGGCGCTCGCCGGCTTCCATTTGTTGAATCAACTGCACGACTTTCGGTCCCTGCAGCGGATTACATTCTACGCACAGGTTGATTTTGCCAGCCAAACAGGCTTCCAGCGCAGCGTGCACCGCATCAAAGGAAATCAGGATCACCCCGCCGGGCACACCGTAACGAATCCGAAGTTCATCCATGGCGTCCATTGCCCCAAAGGCCATATTGTCGTTTTCACAATAAAGCACGTCGATATCCCGGTTCTCCTTGAGATATTCCAAAACAACCTCGTACGCCTTTGCCTGCGTATATTCGCCCGGCAGCTGCGCGGCAATGGACCAGTTTTCATGCTGCTGTACCGCCTGCTCTAGTCCTGCCGAGCGTCCAAGCTGCGCGGTTGCGCCGGCGGTTCCCTGCACATGCAGGATGCTGACGGCGCCGGTCTCTTTGCCGGTGCGGATGAGTTCCTGCTCCAGCCACTGCATCGCTACCTGCGCTTCCTTTCGAAAATTCGATCCGACCCAGGCCGCATACATGGCCTGGTCGGCTATCTTTACCTGCCTGTCTACGACAATTACGGGAATTCCCTCCGCATAGGCTTCCGCAAGCACGCTGTCCCAGCCGGTCTCCGTAATCGGCGCAAGAACAATATAGTCAACATCCTGCTGAATAAAGGTGCGTATCGCTTTAATCTGATTTTCCTGCTTCTGCTTGGCGTTGTCAAAGATCAATTCATAGCCGTTTTCTTCGCTTAGCGCATTCCGCAAGGATTCGGTGTTGGCAACGCGCCAGTTGGATTCTGCGCCGACTTGAGAGAAGCCGACAACGATTAGATCCGTTTCTCCCTCCGCCTGTTCGCTCGGCTTTTCGTTACAGCCTGCGCATAGTATGCCGCCCAACATGCAGATAGCCAGTATGTGCCAACGCTTCACGCTTCATCCCCCGCTTTCCTTATCGGAAACAAGAATTGCACCGTCGTTCCAATGTGTTCTTCACTTTCAATTTGCATCCTGCACGTCTCGCCAAAAAACAGGCGCAGACGTTTATATACCGTCGCCAGTCCAAATCCGATCTGCGTGTCCTTGCTGTCCATGGAGGCCAGCAGTTGTTGCAACCGTTCCTTTGTCATACCGGCGCCTGTGTCCTGCACCGCAAGGAGCACTTCTCCATCCGTCAATTTGGAGCGGACAAGAATGCTGCCAACGCCGCGCTTGCGCTTAATTCCGTGGTAGAGCGCGTTCTCCACCAAAGGCTGCAACGTCAGCTTTGGAATTACACAGTTTTCCAAGGCAGGGTCCATTTCAATGTTATACGACAGAATATCTTTGTAACGAACATGCTGAATTTCGAGGTAGCTTCGCACCTGTAATTCTTCTTCCTGCATGGTGATAACGTCGTTTCCCTTGCTAAGCGAGGTTCGGAAAAAGTTCGACAGGCTGGAAACCATTTCTACCGCCTGCTCCGGCTTTCCCATTTCAATGAGCCAAATGATGGTATCCAGCGTGTTGTAAAGAAAATGCGGATTAATCTGCGATTGTAACAGCGCAAGCTCCATGGAGTATAGCCGCGTTTGCTCCTGCTGGTTCAATTCCATCAACCGGTTCAGCCGTTCCGCCATTTTTTCAAGCGCTTCGCTGAGGCTTTGCAGCGTTTCATCCTCCGCCGCGACCGGTTTGCGCGCGGTTAAGTCGCCGCGGCCAATGCTCTCTGCGCGGCTGCGCAAATCTTTGATGGGCTGCGTGATGCTGCGGCTTAGCTGCAGGGATCTTCGCGCCATAACAAGAATCATAACCGCTGCGCCGATACAGACGAACAGCACCGCGATCATCAGTCGTTCATTGAGCGCCTGCTGCAAGGTGGCCAGGCGCCCTGCCTCATGATACAGATAGGTATACATGTATTGCTGAATCATCTCGGTGAGTATATATATATTGGTTTCCAACTGCTCCATCTGCGCATCGTAGCCCTTGGTTTGCGAAATTTCATAAATCTTCGATTTCAGGTTTTCACAAAGGTTGAGCACGCTGTTGATGGCCTTGCGGCTTTCCTTGCTCTCGGTGCTGTCCAGTAAGCTTTGCGCCAGCGCCTGCGCAGTTTCCGCCTCCTCCAGCGGAAGTCCCTCCGCATAATTGCTTTGGATAACATAGTAGTACATCTTCAAGTCAACGTCTTCTTTAAAGTTTTGGTTGAATTGCGAGACGCGCACGATATTGGATGTGATTTTCGAATAGTTTACGTTATAAAGAATGAACAGCGCAAGCGTGACCCCAACGATTACGCAGCACATCAGCAATATGGAAAGCAGCAGGTTGCGCAGCTTCTTTTCGATGGAATCGGAGCTTTTCGCCCTCGGATGCATCATGGCGCGCCTTCTTCCCCAGCGCGAAAACCGCTGGGCGTACACCCCTGCGTTTTCTTGAAAATAAAGCTGAAATACCGCGGGTCCTTATAGCCAACCGCATACGCAACTTCGCCGGAGCGCTTGGAGGTTTGCCGCAGCAGTTGCTTCGCCAGCGCCATCCGCTGGCTGGTGACGTATTCAACGAAGGTTACGCCCATCTCCTGGCTAAAAATGCCGGAAAAATAGTTTGCGCTGATGTTAATCTCTTTGGCTACCGCATTGAGCGAAATGTTTTCGTCCGTAAAGTGCTGGTCGATAAAGCGAATTGCCCGGTTCAGAATCGTTCGATACTGGTTGCCCGATATCTTTTCCCGCAGCGTGATTGCGCGCTGCAAAATCTCTATCATATACTGCTGGAGTTCCTTATTGTCGGTCTGCCGGTCCACATAATGCAGGCATTGCAAAGGCTGCAAAAATTCCTCCTGCGTAAACCCATAGCTTTTGGCTTCCAACGTTGCGTTAAAACGAACGTGGAGCATAATGTATTGCCGCAGCAGCTGCGAATATAGCACATCGCCAAACGCATTCAGGTATTCGCTTACAAACGACGGAACCTCCTCCATCAGCCCAGTTTGCAGGAAACTTCGTATGAGCTGCGAATCCACTCTGTTTACATCCAGTTCCATAAGCGTATGGATTTGCACGGTAGATTCCGGCGGCATAAGCACCCGGCTTGTCAAGATATGCTCGTTGGGAAGCAGGTGCCGGTAGGACAGAATCTGATTTGCTTTGCTGAAGCATCGAGCAAGACCGCTAAGTCGTGGAATGGGTTCGCCAATGGAAACGTACCAGTTAAGCGCGGCGCTTGCCTTTGCGCAGCGCCGGCGGATGTTTTCCACGCAGGCGCCGCCGGCACGGCCAATGCTCTCCGCCGTCCCTTTAATGATTACGGCGTAGGTCATAATGTTACAGCGAAATAGCAGGTACTCCGGATACCGAAGGAAAAACTCCATCAATTCCTCCAACAGCTCCGCCGAGAGCTGCGAATACTCCGAAGCGGAGGCCTGCGGCTGTATCGTAAACAGGACTACATTGTATTGATCCGCAGCGATATCGATCGAGAGCGCCTTTGCACGCTCGTAAATTTCCGTTACGCTCAATGTTCCCGACGTAATTTGCTCAAAAAACCTGCGCCGGGCATATTGCTCGTATTCCTGCGCTTCAAGCTGGAACTGCCTAATATAGTTTTTCTGCTCGCGCTCTTCCTGTATCTTCTCTCTTACGGCGTTCAGCGTTTTCAGCAAGGACGCCTTTGTGATGGGCTTTAACAAATATTGCTCGACGCCAATTCCGATGGCTTGCTGTGCAAAATCAAAGTCGCCATGCCCGCTGATAATAATTATTTTTGTTTCCGGCAACTCCGTACTGACAAGCCTGCTTAATGCAAGCCCGTCCATAAACGGCATCTTGACGTCGGTTATAAGAATATCCGGTTGTATCCGACGAATCTGCGGCAAAGCCATTTCTCCATCGGTCGCATCACCGGTGAATTCAAATCCGTACTGCCCCCATGGAATGCTGTCGCGCAACCCTTCCCGAACGATGCTTTCGTCTTCGACCAAATAAACCTTCAGCATACATGTTCCACCTTTTATTCAGTATAACATTCGCATCGATAGGCTTACATGTTTATTTTTCGGAATCCCTATGAATATTTTAAGGGAATACGCTTGCAGCAAGGCCGCACAGCCCGGCACTGCCCGAAAAAACGGGCGAGCGCATGACGGTGCGGCTATGACGTTTACTGTTATAACGACGGCGCTATTGTATTCTTGCTTTCGCTTTCCTCCCCGTCGTCCGGGGCGGCCGGGTCGTATTCAAGCAGGTCGCCCGGCTGACAGTTCAGCGCTTCGCAGATTCCGCACAGGGTGGAGAACCGTACGGCCTTTACCTTGCCCGTTTTGAAGTTGGAAAGGTTGACATTGGCAATACCTACGCGGTCGGCAAGGTCGTTGAGCGAAATCTTGCGGTCAGCCATCACGCGGTCAAGGCGCAAAATGATTCGTCCCATTTCGGTTGCCTCACAGCGTCGTGTCGGCTTGCTCCTGCAGGGCGCAACCGTATTTGAACACTGTCGACATGGCAAACAGAACCAGGACCGAAAGAATTGAGAATCCGTCGCTGTATTCCCCCGCAAACGAAAGCTGCATCATCTTGGCGCAAGCCATACCGACGGTTTGACCAACCGTAGCCGGAACGATCGACGCAACAATCATCCAGATCGCCATTTTTTTAAAGAGCTCGGCGTTTTCCATTGTGAACGGCGTGTAGTTGTCACGCATATTCGCAAACAGGCGCATGATCAGGCGCATTACAACGATCAAAAAAATGCAGTAGGTGAGCGCATACGCCAGCGAACCCCAAACGGTCGCCGCATTCCCTTCAACTTCGGCAAAAAGCGCGCGCAGGGTTGCGCCGTTGTCGAGGGCAAACTCCAACGACATGCGTCCGGTCGCCGCAAGGCAGATCATCGCGCATGCGGAAAGGCACACGCCAACGATCGAGGCGATATAGCCAATCTTGGCAAAAACAAATATTACGCTGGAAAACTTCCGAAGGCTGTTCTGTATCTTTTCCATTTTTTCCTCCATGCAATTCATATAATAATTAACGTTTATCGTTAATCTTTGTGCTGATAATAGCATGACGTATTGGGTTTGTCAATAGAAAAATTAACGATTTTCATTAAATTATTAATGTATCCCAAGCAGGCTTCTACAAACCAGCCTCTGTTTCCTCGGCAATTCGCATCAGCCGCATTTCAATATCCGTCCATTCGCTTGCAAGGTTGAGAGTGCGGATCATGATGCGCCTTTTTTGAACGGAAGACACGAGGTCGAGCTCCTCGGAAACCGTTGGATACAGAAGCATGCCTTTGACCTGCCCCGTATATCGGCTGTTTCCCATATAGGTATATAGCTGCATAAGGTGATTGGAACGGATGCTTTTTCTGGTTGCAAACGGACTGCGAACCAGCGCTTCCGGATAAAACTTTGTGTCGATAATCAATTGCACGTTTGATACGCGGTTCTCCAGCACGATATCCGTTCGCATTTCCGGAAAGAACGCATCGGATTCCGGATGCGGCTCGTCAATATCCCAACAGATTTTCGGTGCATGTACACGGAACGTTGCCTGCGGCAAACGCGTAATAAAAAAGCGCAGGACAAATTTTTCGTAGAGCTTTGCCATTTGCCCATCCCGTATAAAATCGGCAAATCGAACGTTGCCGTCCTCCTCGTTTGCTACAAATCCTTCCCACACAAGGCGGCAAATATGAATGATACGCTGATAGTTCTGGTTGCTGCGGTCAAATCGCAGGGATGCGAACGCCTGCTTTGTCGGACGAATATCCGAAATGGACGAAAAGGCGCATTGCACGCGCTTTAATTCGTCGCGCAACGCGGAATGCAGTCCCGGATAACGAAGCAGGATGCGAATCGTTGCCTTGATGATCTGGTTGAAGGGCACGTCGGCCGACAGCTCGTCATAACGGCACACCAACTGCCGTTTCTGCATAGACTGCGCGTAAATGGAAGCGGACATATTAATTTTCCCACGCAGCGTGGATAACGTATCCTCCTGTGGCGCGTAGGCACGAAAGAACCCCTGCTTGAGCAGGCGCCGAACGGATAAAAGCAGCATGCGCGCCATCAGATTGTAGATGTCTTCAAACGGTTCCTTTCCGCAAACGGCGTCGGCATCGATGCGCAGGATATCCCACGCATAACAAAGCATATAATATAGATTTCGAATGGGGATAGCCTGTTCGTCGGCCATGCTGTTACCTCAACAGCCCGTCAATCAGCTCTTGGGCGCGCTCCATATTATCAAACCAATATTCCTCCAGCATGGGAGCGATTTCATATTGCACAATCTCGTTATACCAGTTTTCGTCCGCATGGTCGCAGTCGCAAAAGTAGCTATGCCCAATACGAAAATCTTTGCCGAATGCGGCGTCGCCCTCAATTTCACGGTTCAGCCATTCCATGCGATGGATGATGCGCTTAATTAAGCTTTCGTCGACCGACTTCGCCTGTAAATACTTTGAAAATGCAGGGCGTGCAAACGCAGGCTCCAGCGTAACGAAGCTGAAACGGCGACGCATGGCATAATCAATAATAGCGAGACTGCGATCCGCCGTATTCATCGTACCGATTATATACAGGTTCTCCGGCACGAAAAACGGCTTTCCGGTATAGGCGGCATTGACCGCATGGGCAGGGCCGCGTTTGTCATGCTCGATGAGCATAAGCAATTCGCCAAATATCTTGCTCATGTTGCCACGGTTAATTTCGTCAATGATAAAGAAATACGGCGCGTCCGCCGCCGCGTTTTGCGCCAGCTGGCAGAAGTCATGGAAGAGCCCGGTTTTCAAGGCAAATCCATTTTCGCAGGGCTTGTATCCCATGATGAAGTCTTCATAGGAATAACTCTGATGAAACTGGATGGCGCATACCCGCGATGCATCCTTTTTCCCAAGGATGGAATATGCGAGGCGTTTTGTGATAAACGTTTTTCCAACGCCGGGTACGCCTTGCAAGATGATGTTCTTCTTTCTAAAAAGTAATCTTGTTATCTGCTGATACGCAGCTTCATCCAGAAACGCTTCCCGCAAAAAATCGGCAGGCGTATAAGGAACGGCTTCGGTTACGCGTATAGCTGCTCCGGCTTCATCCGTTTCCGTTTCGGGCGTCTCTTCCCCGCCATACTTGCCCGCCAAATATGGGTGCTGCAGGAATTTGTCGTAATCCTGCGGCACGCCGGAAAACGTAAAGTCCAGCAATGCCTTGTACCGCCAGTCGGATTGCTGCTCTTCCACCTTCCAAATCGTAGTGCGGTCCACAAAGAAAAACCATTTCTTTGGGTTGTCAAAACGCTGCCATTTCACATCCAACGTTCTGCCGTCCTGGTGATTTCCGGTAATAATACCAATGGCTTTTATGCTCATGACTGCGGCGGTTCCATCGTTGATGTCAAACGGTAAGTTTCGCTTCTGGGTATAAGTGGATTTCAACGCAATTCGATCGCCGATACGCATGTTGCTGACCGTTTCAAGCAGCTTGCCAGCATAGTCGTTTTGCCAGATACCCTCTTCTATAAACTGTTCGGCATAATCGCTGCCCGGCGAACCCATGTATGCGCCTACGTACCAGCATAAGGTTACGTCTGGATTGGAAGGGCGGCTTTCACCAACGCCGGCAGGGTCAACCGCAAGCGCGCCGAAGATGCGTTCTGAAAAGTCCACAGGAACTCCGTGCTCTTTTGCAATTTGGGCACATACGTCCCGCAGCCTTTTCTGCATGCCGCCCGTTTTCGTATAGTAGTACATGATATTGCGCTGCGATGCTGTAAGCGCGTTAAGAAAGATTTCCTCCGGATAGTCATCACCGATTCTTAACAATAAATGCCGGGTGATTTCTATGCTGGCGCGCCGCTTATATTCGCGGCCCTGCATCATGCGCCGGAACATCAGGATGTACATTGTATGAGAAGCGAAATTATAATGCGGAATGGCCTTCGCCATCTGACCGGCCGCTTCATCTATATCGAATTTGCCCTCATATACCGCTTTGCAGTATTGGTAGATCTGCTCGTTCTCGTTCGTATCGCTGGTTGCCTCCGGCCTGACAGCGGGCGAAACGGACGCGATCTCGCTGTCCCGCCCGAATTGCAGAGCATCCCGAAATGCGACATATTTTCTGACGCGCGATCGATAATCGTTGGTCCCTTCATAATAGGACTGATACAGGTCCTTTCCGGAAGCAGGTTGGCTTATAAGCGTATGCTACGGTCGCTGTTTGTTTTTCTGCGCATTCTTTGAATAGCGGAACAGCTCCAGCAAGGAAGTGCAGCGATCCTTATCGTACTGCGCGTCAAGATCGCCATAAGCAGCCTCTACTGCATGGAGGCGGCTGATAAAAGTTGCGGTACTGGAAATCTGCTTGCTTTTCAACCAGGCTTCAAATGCATCTTTCTTCATAAAAACCTCTCTTTGGAATTCCTGTCCGGCATGTTGTACAAAGCGATTGTTCCTTATTCGGGCGTATGAAAGTAATATCGCCCCTTCGTCCGCGTCGTATCTCCATACTGTATTGCCCGCTGCGGGCAGCGGTTGATGCAAGCCTGGCATTGCAGGCAATGCTTTTTCGTCCATACGGGCTTGCCGTCAGCTATCCTGATTGCCTTGCGCGGACAGTTATCTGCGCACAGGCCGCAGCCAATGCAGGTGTCATCGGCAAAAAAGGGCTTTGTGCTTGCGGCAAATGACTGAAAGAGCGGATTGATGAAAGCCGTCTTGATTCCCGCAAAAGCGCCCCTTTGCACGTCTGTAAACGCTTTGCGGGCGTGAATGTGCCCGGCAATTTCCGGAAGCCGTTTCTGCGCCGCAGCGATTTTCTCGGCTGCAAGCGCCGGCGAATCCACATCATACATGGGAAGATAGTTGTTTGGCATAGCGACCGACCAAGCCGCCTTCCAGGGAAACCGTTTTCGAAGCCGCCGCATGGCGTTGCCCGCATCGTCGCCGCAGGTGCATACCGCGTAAGCGTAAGCGGACAGATCGACCGAAACGCTTTTAACAAATTCGTTCACGATCTTGGGCGCGCCCCATGCATAGATGGGAAACACAAGACCGATCCGCCCGCCGGGGCCAACGGAAACCGGCGTTACACAAGCCTTGTCCTCGATCAAAGGCGCAAGATTAACCGCCATATCATCGGTTCGTTTGGCAAGCTGCTCCGCAATCCATTTTGAATTGCCCGTGCCGGAAAAGTAGTAAATCATACCGTTGCCTCAATTCGCGACAGAACAGATAAGTTGTGCACAGGAAAGCGTTGTTGCTTCGTTCCCCGCACCGGCGGCGAATAAAGCCGCGCTATTCCATTTATTGCATCAGTTCCCGCCAGAGCTGGCGCTGGCCGAAGCTGCGCTGGAGGCGGCGATCGCAGCGCACATAGCCGCCTGTTGCGCAACAATCAGAGAGATCGTCGCATTAATGGCAGCGGTGCTCATGACAGAATTGCTCGTATCGCCGATTATATCGCTCGTTACAAGCATCCCTGCGTGCATAAGCCGCTGCTTTTTGCCAACGCCAAAGAAGCCATAGCCCTTTTGATCGCCAAGCCACGCGTCCACAGCGCAAATATCTTCAATGACCGTCCCACTCTGCTCTGCGGGAAGAAGCGCCAATACGCCGAGCGTAGCGAGCTCATAGCTGGTCCCGTACTTGCAATTACGCTCCCTCAGGCCGCGATAAAGCGCAAGCGTTTTTTCGCATTTGCTTTCGGCTTCGCCGTCGCCAAGCGCCAATACATGGCTAAGGGACTGCACTGCGTTTCCGGAGAAGAATTCCGGTTTTAACAGTTGATAGCAGCGTTCGGTCTCCGCTACAATTTGCTCGTCTGTAAGCGTTGAAAGCGCAAGAAGCACGGCGTAAACGCTATCCTCTGCGGTGGTTAAGAACGGATGCTCGCTTTTCATCAACTCGTAGATGCGTCTTGTCCGGGTCACAATCTCGTCGTACCGTGCGGGCGTGGCAACGTTCACGATGATCATGGACGCTACCGGCAGATATTCGGACGAAAAGAATTGCTCTTTCAGGGAAGCGTATACGCGCAATGCCTTTTCCAGCATGTCCTCCGGGTCAGGGCTTGCTGCGAGCATGGATATGGTGGCAGCTTTGGCGGTGCTGCGGAAATTGGAAAAAACGCCAGTCTCGCCTTTCAGCAGGTCGCGGCATTGCCTAAGCCTTTCGGCGTCTACCGTCTGCCGTTTGTCGGTGAAGATAGCGGCGCACACCGGATGAATATATGGGCTCTCCCATGAAAAAAACGACTTTACAATATTGCGGTTCTCGATGAACAGTTCGCAAAGCGATAGCAATGATTGACGCATTGAAACCTTCCTTTCGGGTGAATAGCAGTTGTTTTATGCAGTTGCTTCTGCATGTAATTTTTGATAAACCGGAATTGCAAAATTCTTGCAAGGGGTTCCGGCAGACTTTGCGGATGTTATAACCTTGTTAAACACCGGGTGCATGTATAGCCGCCGTTTGACGCCCCGGTTGCATCGGCTCGCCTCCCTGCCGCATGGCAGGTGGCAAACGGCTATGCGTTCTCCAGGGTGTCCTTGCATTTTTGCAAATATTCGATAATGGGCAGATGCTGCGGGCAGGATCGCTCGCACTGCTTGCAGCCGATACAATCGCTTGCCTTACCCTTCCCTGCCGTCGCTATGGCATAACCGGCGGCAGCCTCCTCCATTTGCCCGTTGCCTAAATACTTGTTCATAGCGGCAAAAATCTCCGGAATAGGAATCTGCTTTGCGCATCCATCCACGCAGTAGCGGCAGGCAGTGCAAGGAATGACGGCCGAATGCCCCATAAGCTGCTGCGCTTTTCGGATCGTCCTCTGCTCTTCCTCGTTGAGCGGCCGGAAATCCTTCATGTAGGAAAGGTTATCCTGCATCTGCTCCATATTGGACATCCCGGAAAGCACCGTAATAATGCCATCCAGCGAAGCGGCAAAACGAATAGCCCAGGAAGCGCAGGACATATCCGGACGGCAGGTTTTAAACAGCTTCTTCACTTCCTCCGGCGGGTTTGCCAGCGCGCCGCCCTTGACCGGCTCCATTACCACAATGGACTTGCCGTGCCTGCGCGCCACTTCGTAGTTGGCGCGGGAGGCAATGGCCGGATTTTCCCAGTCGGCATAGTTAATTTGCAGTTGCACAAAATCCACTTCCGGGTGCGCTGTCAGCAGCTTGTCCAAAAGCGCCGGGCCGGCATGGAACGAGAAGCCGACGTGCTTGATCAGCCCCTTATCCTTCTGCTCCGCTACAAAATCCCAGAGGTGCAGCTTTTCGTATCGCCTATAATTATTCTCCATCAGAGCATGGAGCTGGTAGTAATCAAAATACCCGGCGCCAGTGCGCTCCAGGCTGGTACGAAACTGCTGCTGTGCGGCCTTCGCGCTGGGCGCAAGCAGCGCGTTCAGCTTTGTTGCCAGCGTAAAGCTTTCCCGCGGGCGGCGCTCCACCAAAGCTTTACGAATGGCGTCCTCGGAGCCGAGATAGGCAAAAGCCGTATCAAAGTAGGTAAACCCAGCATCCAGAAACAGATCCACCATTTCCTTGACCTGTTCACCGTCAATGGCCAGCAGCCTTTTGGGCAAACGCATAAGGCCAAACCCCAGCTTCGGGGTTTCTTTTCCAAAGTAATCAGACATTTTGCTCCCTCTTCCTGCCGGGCATACCCCGGTCCGCCAAAGTCGGTCTTCCGCTATGCTCCAAGCTATGCCGCAACTATTATATGTGTCGGCCTATTGCAAAGCGCCTGTCCTGAAAAAGCGGCGGAACATTCTACCGCCTCGATTCGTAACAGGATAGAAAAAGTATAACACAGGAAGCTTTTTTTGAATATTGCAATCTGAATTCCTGTTGCCATATCGGAATTTTGTGTCATGTGCCGCATAGTTTTGCCGGCTTCACAGGCTGATAGCATTGCCGCAACGCCGTTACCTATACCGCAGCGACAGGCATTGCTGCGCACGCTCGTTCCCTTGCCCGCCGCGTTGTTTTATGCAACGGTTCCAAGTATAATATGGTCATAATGGCTTTGCATTTGGGCGACGCAACCCGCTCTAAG
The DNA here is from genome assembly GCA_964411535.1 of uncultured Oscillospiraceae bacterium. Classification (GTDB taxonomy): domain Bacteria; phylum Bacillota; class Clostridia; order Christensenellales; family CAG-138; genus CAYPLG01. Next base: position 8,638 of record CAYPLG010000011.1, on the reverse strand, counting down.
CTGCCTTCCCATCGTGGTTGCAAGCATAATTGCCCAGCCTCTGTCAATTTGATGCAAAGCCGATCCGCCTGCCGCAGAAGGAGGACATGCCATGCGAAAGATTCTATTGCTGGAAGACGATCTAAGCCTGATGGACGGACTGTCCTACTCCCTAAAGAAGCAGGGCTATGACGTAGACGTTGCCAGAACCGTTTCGGAGGCAAACGGTCTATGGAACGAAAGTGCATACGACCTGTTGCTTCTCGACGTAACGCTTCCGGACGGAACCGGCTTTGACGTATGCCGGGAGGTACGCCGTTCCTCCAGAGTGCCGATTATTTTCCTCACCGCTTCAGACGAAGAGGTAAACGTCATCATGGGGTTGGATATCGGCGGCGACGACTATATCACAAAGCCTTTTAAACTAAGCGTTCTTTTTTCAAGGATGAACGCTCTGTTCAGGCGAACGGGGGAATACGGTTCGACAGACGCCATGCTGACCTCCGGTAGCATTACAGCCCATCTTTTGGAAGGCAAAGCGTTTAAAGATGACCAGCCGCTGGACCTAACGGCGGCGGAGTATCGGCTGCTCTGCCTGTTTCTGCATAATCCCGGCCGGATTTTATGCAAGGAAGCGATCCTTGACAAGCTGTGGGACGGAAACGGAAGCTACGTAGACGACAATACGCTGGCAGTCTATATTAGAAGGCTTCGGACAAAGATCGAGACAGACCCCGGCAACCCGGTTATGCTTGTTACGGTACGCGGGATGGGCTATCAATGGAACGCTGTGGGAAACGGTGACCGCCTATGAGTCATTCCACCTGTCGGGACGTTAAGCGCCTTTTAACCGTGCTGTGCTGCCTATGCGCCGGCTTTCCGGTGCTTTTGCAGCTTTGTCTGCATCTGACGCTCGGTGCGTTTAGCTGGATTGCGCTTGGCGTATCCTTCCTGTTTTCTGCAAGCGTTCTTGCTTGCGTTCGCCGGTATTTTGCAAGGCAGCGGCGCATGCTTGACGATGCTACAGCACAGCTTGACCGCTTCGCTGCCGGGGACGCTCATGCGCGGATCGAAAGCGATACGGAGGGCAGCTTTGCAAGGCTGTTTCACGCCGTAAATCAGATTACGACCATGCTGTGCGCGGGCGCGGAGCAGGCGCAACTGCAAAAGCAGTTTCTGCAAAACACCATATCGGATATTTCTCATCAGCTCAAAACGCCGCTGGCCGCGTTGGAAATCTATATCGCCCTGCTACAGGACGAAAGCGAGAATCCAGCGGCTGTAACTGCATTTGCAGAAAAGTCCGAAAAGGAGATCGAGCGCATGGAAACGCTTGTCCAAAGTCTCTTAAAAATTACGCGGCTGGACAGCGGATCGATCCGAATGAACAAGCAAACGGAGAACGTTGCCGACCTGATGCGGGAGATCCGCTCGCACTTTGAGGTCCGCGCCGCGCGGGAGCAAAAGCAGCTTTTGCTTTCCGGTCCGGAGGATGCTACGCTGCTGTGCGACAGGGTCTGGCTCATGGAAGCGGTCAGCAACCTTGTGAAAAACGCGTTGGATCATACGGAAGCGGGCGATCAGGTGGAGCTTGCCTGGCGCGCGCTGCCCAGCGCTACCCGGATCGTCGTAAAGGATACCGGCGAAGGCATTCACCCGGAGGATGTGCACCATATTTTTAAACGATTTTATCGCAGCCGCTTTTCCAAGGATACGCAGGGCCTTGGCCTCGGTCTGCCTCTTGTCAAGTCCATTGTGGAGATGCACGACGGCACGATGGAGGTGGATAGCGCCCTTGGAAAGGGAAGTCAATTTACAATGATATTTTTGCAGCTTACAAAAGTGTAAGCGCGGATTCATCAAGGAGTAAGCACGGCGTTGTATGCTAACCTTCATAGAAAGGTGGCAGGACGATGCAATTATTAGAGGTAAAAGCCCTTTGTAAAACCTATGGAGAGGGTGAAACGGCGGTACACGCGCTTAAAAATGTAAGCTTCTCCGTTCCCAAGGGACAGTTCGTCGCCGTCGTGGGCGAATCCGGTTCCGGCAAAAGCACGCTGCTCAATATGATCGGCGCGCTGGACACGCCCTCGTCCGGGGAGATTGCAATCGACGGCAAGGACGTTCTCCACATGAACGACGAGAAGCTGACGATCTTTCGCCGGCGCAATATCGGCTTTATCTTTCAGGCATACAATCTCGTGCCGGAGCTGAACGTAGAGCAAAACATCATTTTCCCGTTGCTGTTGGACGGGAAAAAGGCGGATCCATCGTATCTTGCAGAGTTGCTGCACGTGCTTGGGCTGACGGAACGGCGCGCCCACCTGCCCCGGCAGCTCTCCGGCGGGCAACAGCAGCGCGTTGCCATTGGGCGGGCGCTCATCACGCGACCCATGCTGATACTGGCCGACGAGCCCACCGGAAATCTGGACAGTCAAAACTCCGGCGAGGTGATCTCTCTGTTGAAAACCGCCTCCAAGCGCTATCAGCAAACGATTTTGATGATCACCCATAACCGCAGCATCGCAAGCACGGCAGACCGGGTATTGCAGGTATCGGACGGCGTTCTTACCGATCTTGGGGGATATGCCGAATGAACGGCTACCTTGGGCTGATTCCGGCCTCCGCCAAGGCGCACCGGCGGCAGAACCGCATGACGGTTCTGTGCATCGTCTTTTCTGTGTTTCTGGTCACGGGCGTTTTCAGCATGGCGGATTTAGGCGTCCGCATGGAAACGGGAAGATTGCTCAACAAGCACGGCACGCAGGCGCTCTTGGAAATCGCACGGAGCGAATCGGCGCAAACGCTCTTTTCCATGGCTGCGGCGCTATTCGTTATCATTCTGCTATCCGGCGTACTGATGATCGCAAGCAGCATTCATAGCAACGTTGCTGAACGCACGCAGTTCTTTGGTATGATGCGCTGTATCGGAATGAGTAAAAAACAGGTTGCCCGCTATGTCAGGCTGGAAGCGTTATATTGGTGTAAGCTGGCGATTCCGGCGGGTATCCTTTCTGGCGTGCTTGCGACCTGGGGGTTGTGTGCCGCGCTCAGGTTCTTGGTAGGCGAGGAGTTTTTGAACATACCGGTTTTCGGCGTCAGCCCCGTCGGTATTCTTTCCGGCGTGATCATGGGCGTTGTTTCCGTTTTGATTGCGGCGGCGTCTCCGGCAAGGCGGGCCGCAAGGGTATCGCCCGTTATGGCGCTTTCCGGCAACAATGCAAACGAAAAAACCTTTTCGCACGCGGCAAACATCCGTATGGCGAAGGTGGATTCCGCCCTCGGCATCCATCATGCAGTGTCCGCAAAGAAAAACTTTTTGCTGATGACCGGCTCATTTGCGCTAAGCATTATCCTGTTTTTGAGCTTCTGCGTACTGATTGATCTCGTTTCCTGCATGATGCCGCAGTATTCCAACGCTTCGGACGTCAGCATTACAAGCTGCGACGGCGCAAACTCCATAGACGGCGAGCTGTTGGCGCAGCTTCGTGCCATAAGCGGCGTGAAACGCGTATTTGCCCGCAGAAGCCGCCTTGGCCTGCCAGCACTGGCAACGGGGGAATCGGCTGCAATCGACCTCGTTTCCTACGATGACTTTGATCTTGACTGCCTGACAACAGACCGGCAACTTTGCAGGGGAAGCCAGATTCAGAAGGTATACGGAAACAGCCGGTATGCCCTCGCCGTGCAGGATGCGTACGGCGCGCCGGCAATCGGCGACACCGTAATGGCCGGCGGCGAGGCGATTACCGTCGCGGGCGTGTTTAAGCGCAACCCGTTTAGCGGCGACGGAAGCGCCGACGAACGCATTACGCTCGTCACCTCGGATGAAACCTTTATGCGTTTGACCGGCGAAACCGGGTATGCGCTCGTTCTGCTGCAATTGACAAAGGATGCGACAGATCAAACCCTGGCGGCGATTCGTTCTGTTTCTGCCTCCGACGGCGAGCTTCACGACGAGCGCGAGATGAAAACCGCCAATACATATATCGCATTCCGGCTGTTTATCTTCGGGTTTCTGGCGGTCATTGCCCTGGTTTCGGTATTGAACATCAAAAACAACATCTCCATGAGCGTCTTTGCGAGGAGCAGGCAATACGGGATCATGCGCGCAATCGGTATGGACGCCCGGCAGATGACAAAAATGATCGCTGCGGAAGCGCTTACCTACGCCACATCCGGCTGCCTTGCCGGAACAGCAATCGGGCTGCTATTAAGCAAGCGAATGTTTACCGGCTTGATCACCTCGCATTACAGCAACGTGACCTGGCGTGTGCCGGTGATCCCGCTTGCCATAATACTCCTGTTTATGACAGTTTCTGTTCTTACGGCTATCGGTACGCCAGCGAAACGAATCGCCCGCATGTCCGTAACGGAAGCAATCAATACGCTGTGAACACGGAAATGAGGATACATACCATGAAGAATTATCTTGATCTAGTGCCGATCTCCGCACGGGCGCACGGAAAACAGAACCGAATGGCCATCTTTTGCATCGTGCTGGCGGTATTTCTTGTTACCGTCATCTTCGGCATGGCGGATATGTTTATACGCAGCCAAGTTCTGCAAACGGAAAAGGAATATGGCGCGTGGCATATTAACCTGCGCAAGATCAGCGACGGGCAGGCAGCGCAGATTGCCGCACAACCGGACGTCGCCTGCGTCAGCAGCTACGGCGTGCTGAATTACCACGGAGAGAACGGCTATACGCTCGGCGGCAAGGATGTGGTGCTCTGCGGCAGCGATGCATGTTTCCTTACAAAAATGCAGCCGGGTATGATTTGTGAGGGCGACTTTCCGAAAACCACGCAGGAGGCTTTGGTATCGCAAAACGCCCGCGACGAAATCGGGCTTTCGCTGGGCGACGCCGTGACTGTAGAAACCGGCGATGGCGGCGCGTTAACTTTTACCGTGTCCGGGTTTCTGCAAAACGCAGCGAAGCTTCTGAGCGAGGATTCCTACGGCCTTTTTTTGAGCACGGAAGGCTTTCGCAATATCTATCCCAATCCGGCGGGGAGCGCTCCCTCCGATTACAACAGCGTGTTTTTCGTCCAGTTTTCCGATACGGGCAATGTGCAAAGCAGCATTGGGAACATTCGGCAAACGCTTGGCATTCCAGCCGAGCAGATATCCGAGAATACGCAGTTGCTGGCGCTTCTCGGCCAAGGCTCCCATTCGTTTACCCTCCAGATCTATGCTGCCGCAGCGGTTCTGTTTGTATTGGTGCTCATCGCGGGTATTTTAATGATCGCCAGCAGCCTAAACAGCAATGTGGCGGGCAGGACGCAATTCTTCGGCATGCTGCGCTGTATCGGGGCAACGAAAAAGCAGGTGCGAAAGCTTGTGCGGCGCGAGGCGCTGTGCTGGTGCGCATTCGCCATCCCCATAGGCGTGCTTTCGGGCGTCGTCCTCATCTGGGGCTTATGCTTTGTCTTGCGGACGCTTAGCCCGGATTATTTTTCCGAGATGCCGGCGTTATCGATCAGCTGGCCCAGCATACTGGCGGGCTGCGTGCTTGGCCTTTTGACGGTGCTGTCCGCCTCCCGCGCTCCGGCAAAGCGGGCGTCCAAGGCGTCCCCGCTGAATGCGGTATCCGGCAATACAAGCGATATGCAATCCTCTTGCAAAGCCGCAAACACCGATCGATGCAAAGTAGACGTCGCGCTTGGTATCGAACACGCATGGGAATCCAAAAAGAACTATATCCTGATGTCCGGTTCCTTTGCGCTTAGCATCATTCTGTTTTTGAGCTTCTCGGTCACGATCGGTTTTATGAAGCACGCCCTCAATTCCCTTGACCCATGGACGCCGGACCTGTCCGTTTCGAGCAGGAGCGACGAAATGCTAATCCCCGCTTCGATGCTGGAAACACTCCAATCAAACCCTGCGGTGAAACGGGCGTATGGGCGCATGGCCGCCTCCGATCTGCCCGCAACCGCAAACGAAAAGCCCATATTGGTGCACCTGATCTCCTATGAGGCAAACCAGTTTGCCTGGGCGAAAAAGTATTCCCTTTCCGGCAGTGTTGACAACGTACGGGAACAGGCCGGTACGGGCATGATCGTATATAACGCGCATAGCGCCGTTTCCCTTGGCGATACGGTAACGCTGCACATTGGCGGACAGGCAAAGGAAATCGAGATCGCCGGCGCCCTGTCGGATTCGCCTTTTCGTGTTGGGGACGACGGCGTGATCGTAATCTGTTCAGAGGAAACGCTCCGGCTTTTGACCGGAATTCATGCATATGCCGTTGTCGATATACAGCTTGCAAAATCTGCGACCGACGCGGACGTGGATATGATCCGAAGCGTCGCCGGTTCGGCATATACCTTTTCCGATGAACGGCTCGGCAACAGAAGCGTGCAGGGGTCCTACTATTCCTTTGGGTTGTTTCTCTATGGCTTTCTTGCCCTGATTGCGCTTGTTACCGTGTGTAACATCGTAAACAGCATCGCCATGAGCGCGGCGGCGCGCACGAGGCAATACGGCGTTCTCCGCGCCGTTGGGCTCTCGGCAAAGCAGCTTGCCCGCATGATCATCGCCGAGGCGACAGCCTATGCCGTTACCGGCTCCATCGTTGGAACGGGGATCGGGTTAGCATTGAACCAACTTCTGTTTTCCAAGCTGGTCTCCTTCAACTGGGGTGATGCATGGCGTTTCCCCACGGGCGAGCTGTTGATCATTCTCGCCGTCATTGCGCTTTCCGTAGCATTGGCGGTGCGTAAGCCGATCCAGGCGATCCGGCGCGCATCGATTGTGGATATCATCGGCGCGCTATAAGGGCAAAGCGTCACTATTTGTCCTTCGGCAGAAGCTCCTTTAGCCGGTTCTCCGCCTCCTTTTGCTTGGAAATGTCGAGCATAACGGCATTGATAACGAATTGTTCCTCACCGACCTGCGACAGGACCGTTTTCATGTTTAGCCAACGGTATCCACCCGATTGGGTATGGCAACGGAAAGTGCAGTCGCCCGTTCGCCCGTCCGTTTTATGCTCCGTAAAGTCCTGGATCACCGCTTCGATGACCGGCTTATCCTCCTCAAAGACGAAGGCGAGCGGGTTTCTTTCCGCAGCCTTCGCATATTCCTCTCTGGTACAGCCGGAGAACGCGTAAAACCCATCGTTAAAATATAGTAGGCGAATGCCGCCGTCAGTAAGCGCGTAAGCCGCAAGGCCGCCGGGGATCGTGCTTGTAAGCAGCGCAAGCTGGGATTCCTTTTCTCGCTGCGCCGTAATATCGATGCTTAGGCAATACACGCCGATAGCGTCACCCGAAGCATCCAGCAGCGGATATTTGGAGGTTTTTGCAAGGTAAATCCGCCCATTTGCGCCCGGAATATACTCCGTCGCGTCAACGATAGCCTTACCGGATGCAATGATGCTTCTATCATCGGCGTCAAATCTGTCGGCATACTTCGCTTCAAACAGATCGTGGGTGGATTTCCCGACGATATCCCGTTCGCTTTCCAAGCCGAGCAAGCCGGCAAGGGATTTGCTGCAACAAATGAAGTGCATATCCTTGTCCTTGACATAGGAAATGTTGTTGGAGGCGGACATCATCGTGGAGATGGCAATCGGAATCATTTCCTGTATGGACATGCCTTGTTCCGCTTTGGGCGTATAGGAGGTATACAGAAGATGGGTTCCGTCCGCCTCCCGGCTGATATTGGCCACGACATGGAATGGCTTATACGTCCCCTTGCCGCAGAGTATGCGAATATCGACCGTTGCTACGCGTCCCTGCCGGATCGCCGCTTCAATTTCCTGCAACGCAATGTCCCTATCATTTTGGTGGATTACGCCAAACACCGACGCTTTTCTGTAGTCGACAGGCTCGCGCTCCACAAGCTCCCAATAGCGCTTGTTAATGTGCACGACGGACAGGCCCTTGCCGTCAAAGCGATACAGCGCCGCGCCGTTGGGCAGATTGTCCAGCAAGCGGACGGAAAGCTCCCGAAGCATTAATGCAAGCATTACTTTACACGCAAAACGCCGCATACAGCGGAACCGCTGTCACACTCTCCGTCTGCCCGAAGTTTTTCTCTGAGAAACGGATGCACTTTGTCGGGTTGTACTTCGCGGCAAACACGGAAAAGCTTTTGCTTTTTGTGTGCTCGGCCTTCTTGACTTCGATGGCGATAATCTCCGTGCCGCGTTGCAGAACAAAGTCAAGCTCAGCGCTGTGCTCACTGGCCCAATAGTGGAGCGAATACCCATTAGCCATGAGGGATTGCGCAACGTAGTTTTCCGCAACCGCGCCAAGGAAGGTGTTTCCTTCGCCGGTCAGTATCGTCTGCGCCGGAATACCGGAGCGCATTGTCAGCAGCCCTACGTCGCCCATGTAGAGCTTGAAACTCGACAGGTCTTCGTAGACGGCGATGGGATTTGCGCCATGCTCGATCTTCTGACATTTCAGCACAACGCCGGACTGGGCAAGCCATTCAATAGCCGTGCCAAACAGCGCCGCGCTGCCGCCCTTCTGCACGACCTTGTATTGAAATTTCTTGTTCTCCTTTGCAAGCTGCGCTGGGATGGACTGGAAACAGGCGCGAATCCGAACCGTCTCCGATGCGCCTGCGTATTTCGCCATGTCCGCCACATAGTTATCGGCAATCTCATTTTGCACGTTCGGAACGAGCACGAGCTTCCCATCCTTTGCAA
>CAYPLG010000010.1:15289-33467 GCA_964411535.1 uncultured Oscillospiraceae bacterium | reverse complement strand
ATGGGCTTATAGCCCTTGTGCAAACCACCCGTTTGACGGGTGGTTCGTGATTTTATACGCCGGTATTTACGAAAATGATGACAAATTGTCATTTTTTCTATATAATCTCTCTGTATGTTTAGGGTAGCTTCCCCTCATGGTTCGTTTCACGGTAACGGAAGAAAGGGAAGGAACATCCAGCCTAAAGGAGCGTCGAAGATGCAGATTTTTGCTAACCTGCCCGTTGTGGGCGCAGTCGTCATAGTTATCACTTTGATTTTGTTTGTGCTTGCGGTGATTCTGCTGTTCACGGTGTATCGCCGCTATATTTCCCTGACGCGTGCAATGACCTCGCGCGGTGCGGGCGACCCGTTCGTTGATTTCCTGAAGGAGGATTTTGTTGCGGCGTATAAGCTTTACGGGCAGAATACCAACACGCCTGCGATCATCAATAACGCAGTTGCCGTCAAACTCAATAAGCTTCTTTTTTGCGAGCGGTTTATGAATAACGCCGTATCGCTGTTTGTAACGCTGGGCCTGTTCGGCACGTTTCTGGGCCTGTCGCTTTCCGTATCCTCGCTGACGGACCTGCTGGCGCTTAGCAATTCCCAAGAATGGCTGAGCATTCTCAACAGCGTGGGCGGCGGGCTCGTATCCGCGCTCTCCGGCATGGGCGTTGCGTTTTATACGTCGCTCGTCGGCGTTGCGTGCGCGATTGTGTTTACCCTGCTCCGGTCGATCTGCAACCCGCAGGTGCAGCGCGAAAAGATGGAAACCACTGCGGAGCTTTGGCTGGATCAGGCGGTCGCGCCGAAGCTTACCACGGAATTTGCATATGACGACGAATCTCGCATGCTGCAATTGAAGGACGAGCTGCGCGCGCATGCCGCTGCGGTGGAGGCTTCGCTCAACGGCGCCAGCACGCAGATGGCGCAGTCGCTTGCCGCCGCTACGCAGTCGCTTGGGCAGATGATTGAATACAGCAAAGAGCCGCTTACGGTATTCTATAATACCGTTAACACCTTCAACGAGAACGTGCGCGACTTTTCGGAATTCAACTATGACCTGCGCGGCAATATTGAGCGCATGGACGTAAGCTTCCGCGATTTTTCGACCGCGCTGCATCAGACGGAGCGCGCGCTGACCGCCGCTATGGGACAGCAGCAGCCCGCGCCGATGCGTACGCGCCGCGCCGCCGCGCCGGATCCGGACGATAACGGAGGGCGCAGGGCATGAGGCGGAGCAGGGCGGGCTTCCGCTCCTCGAAGCTTGTGAACATTCCGGAGGGGGAGCAGGGATTCTGGCCGTCGTATGCGGACATGATGTCGAGCTTTGCGCTCATTCTCTTTTTCCTGATGCTGATTGCGTACCTGCAAAACCTCATTACCGGCAACGAGCTTATCAGCACGGAGGAAAAGCTCAAGGCGACGGAGGATACGCTGGCCGCAACCATATTGCAGGTGGAGGACGCGAAACAGGAATTGAGCAACATTACGCTCGATTTGGACGAAGCGAAGCTTGCGATACTAACGCAGCAGGAGCAGATGGCGGTTTATGCATCGACCATCGAAGGGCAGACGGCGACGATAACGGAGCAGGAAACGCGCATTGCCTCGCAAAACGAGTATATTGCGCTGACGACGGAGGAGCTTACGAAGCTGCGTCAGCAGATGCAGACGATCGCTGTGCTTCGCCTTAGCATCCTGCGGCAGATTAAGGACAACATCGCCGCGACGCTTGGCGACGAGAGCAAGGTGCAAATCGGGGACAACGGCAGCATCATATTGAGCGACGGGCTGTTCTTCGACTATAACTCCGCCGCGATCAAAACCGGCAGCCACGCGCTGCTTGACGAGCTTACGCGCGCGTTTACCGCGTTTCTTTCCGACGGGGAGAACGCCAAGTATGTCGACTCTATCGTAATATCCGGGCACACGGACAACAGCGGCGCGGCTACGCGTAACCGTGCGCTTTCCACGGAGCGCGCAAACGCCGTGCTCAATTACCTGCTTGAAGAAAACAACGGCGCGCTCAAACCGTACGAATCGTTCTTCTGCGCGGCGGGGTATGGCGCAACCCGGCCCGTGATGGACAACACCACCGCCGCCGGACGCAGCGCCAATCGTCGGATTGAGGTGTCCATTATTCTGAAGGACGAATCCGTTATGAAAATTGTGGATGCGTATCTGGAGCAGGAGATGCCGGACATGTCCGCCGCGCCGACGCCGACGCCGACGCCCGCCGTATCACCGACGCCGGGTTTGCCGGCAAAGGGAGGGAACAATCCGTGAAAACAGGGCGCACGTTTCGGGATGACGCTTTGCCGGTTTTGCTGAAGGCGGCGTTGCTTTTCTTCGGCGTACTGGGACAGCTTACGCAGGGCGAACCGGGGGACTTTATGTCCCGGTCACGCTGGCTGTATTACACAAACCAGAGCAACCTTATCATTATGCTTGTGGTCGCCGTGCTGCTTGTTTATGACGTCTTGCGGCTTGTTCGCCGCGACCATGCGCCCGTGGCGCCGGATGCGTTGCAGACGGTTCGCTTCGTGGCGACGGTCGGTGTCATGCTGACATTCGTCGTGTTCTCCCTGCTGCTTACGCCGGAGATGCTCCGGAACGGACAGGGAGCGTATCTGACCACAACAAGCAACATTTGCGTGCACAACCTCGTGCCGATACTTGCCATCCTGGACTTTTGCCTGTTCGCATGGCCATGGAAAACGGGCGGGCGCACATACCTGCTTGGCGCGATAATGCCGCTTGCCTACGTTGCGTTCGTGTATATCGGCGGGCCGCTCGGCCTTACCTTCGGCGAGGGGAAGCGCGTGCCGTATTTCTTTTTTGACTATGTGGCAAACGGCTGGTTTTCGCTTGGCAACGGTCGGTTTGGCACGGCGTACTGGCTCGTGATTTTAACGCTTTCCGTGCTGGGTATGGGGCTGCTGCTTATTGCGATTAAAAACCGCGTGGCTCGGAAGCGCGCAACGGAGCTTCTATAGCTCATTGTTACATCGTATCCTAAAAATGTGAAAAGACCGTAACTTTCGCGGGAAACCGCTTATATTAAAGCGGTTTTCTGCTATGATTACCATATGTTCTCTATGTACCACCATTCGCGGCTGCTGCGCTGCCGCAACCCGCAGGGCGCGGTGCCCTGCAATACGACGATTCACTTTACCGCGGAGGCCTGGGGCGACGAGGGGGCAAGGGTGTACCTGCGCCTGTGGCGCGACGGCGGCGAGCGGTTGTATGAAATGCAGCGGGCGGACGGGCGCGTATTTGTTTCCGTGCCGATGCCGGATATTCCCTGCATAATATGGTATTTCTTCGTGATTCATACGTCGGACGGGCAGACCTTTTATTACGGCGCCGACAGCGGCGAGGGAATGTTCGTTATGCACGAACCGCAATCGTATCAGATTACCGTGTACGACGGCGCGTTTGAAACGCCCGCGCACCTGCGTGAGGGAATTGCGTACCAGATATTTCCCGACCGGTTCAAGCGGAGCAGTTGGGAGGATTTCTATAACCGCGCGCGGTATCACACGGGCCTTGGCCGGTTTTTGCGTTTGCATGACCGCTGGTCGGAGGAGATTTGTATCGAGCCTTCGCCGGGACAGCGGTACTATTCGCCGGATGATTTTTACGGCGGAGACCTTTCCGGCATACGGGAGAAGCTGCCGTATCTGGCGTCGCTCGGCGTAACGATGCTCTATCTGAACCCGATATTCGAGTCGCAGAGCAACCATCGTTACGACACTGCGGACTATAACCGTATCGATCCGCTGCTGGGCGACGAGGCGGACCTTCGCAGGCTTTGCGAGGAGGCGCGCGCGCTTGGCATCCGAATTATGCTTGACGGCGTGTTTTCGCATACGGGTGCGGACAGCCGGTATTTTGACAAGTATAACCGCTATGACGACGTAGGTGCGGCGGAGAGCACGGATTCCCCCTATCACGGCTGGTACACGTTTACGAAATTTCCGGACGAGTATTCCTGCTGGTGGGGGTTCCCGATGCTGCCGAACGTCAACGAGATGGACGCGGGATATAGCGAGTTTATTACTGGCGAGCACGGCGTGCTGCGCCACTGGGCGGACGTGGGCGCGACGAGCTGGCGGCTGGATGTGGCGGACGAATTGCCGGACGCGTTTATTCGAAAGCTGCGCGCGCGCGTAAAGCGCGACGACCCGGAAGCGGTGCTGATGGGCGAGGTTTGGGAGGATTGCAGCAACAAGCTCGGCCCGGAAGGCCTGCGCGGGTATGTTTACGGCGACGAGCTCGACTGTGCCATGAACTATCCTTTTACGGACGCGACGATTGCGTTTTTGACCGGGAGGATGGACGCCAACCAGTATAACCATGCGATGCAGCGATTGCGGGAGCATTATCCGAGGCCGTTCTATGAAGCGTGCATGAATCTGCTGGGTTCGCATGACATCGTACGCCCGGCGACGGCGCTTTCCGGCGCGCCGGACCGCAACGCGCTCAACCGTTCGCAGCAGCGTGCGTACACACCCGCCCCGGCGGACGCCGCGCGGGGAAAACGGCGGCTGATCGCCGCAACGGCGCTGCAATGCGCAATGCCCGGCGTGCCATGCATTTACTATGGCGACGAGGCGGGCATGACCGGTATGGCGGACCCGTTCAACCGCGGCACGTATCCCTGGGGCAGCGAGGACCCGACACTGCTTGCCGCGTTCACGGCGCTTTTGCAGGCGCGCAAGAACACGGCGGCGCTTCGCAGGGGACTGACACGCATGGGCGCGCTGACGCCCGATGTGTTTGCGGTCATTCGTTATACGCAGGATGGCGACCGCCCGGCGGTGCTGCTGCTCAACAGAAGCGAGCGGCCCGTGCCGGTCACCTTGCTGCCGGAAAGCCTTAACGAGGGCCCGGACGCGGATACGCCTGTTCCGCTGCAATGCCGCCTGACCGATGTACTGACGGGGGAAGCGCTTGCGGCAACGGACGGCATTACGGTAACGCTGCCGCCAATTACGGCAAAACTACTCATCTAGGAGGAACGATTCCATGTTTCGCAGACAGCCCAACGGCCTTGACGAGCTCAATCGCACGCTTGTAATTGCGGGCCTTGTCGCAACCATCCTAAGCTTTTTCTTTTTCCAAAATGGCTCCGCTGTTCGCACGGTGCTGTCCGTTATTGCGTCCGCTTGCCTGATCTTCTTCATCATCCGGACGTTTGCCGGCAAGCCGGAGAAGCGAAATACGGAGAACATGCGGTTCCTCAGCATTGTGACGAGCGTCCGCGAATGGTTTGCAGGCGTTTTCAAGGGCGGTGCAAAGCGGCCGCGTCGTGCGCATAAGGCGCGGAAGAACCCTACATGGGCGGAGATCAAGCAGTATAAGTACTTCATCTGCCCGCAGTGCGCGCAGCGTCTGCGTGTGCCGCGCGGCAAAGGGAAGCTCCGCGTTACCTGCACCCATTGCGGGAACGTTTTTGAAATCAAGAGCTAATTTGCGCGACAAAAGCCTCGCGCTGTGGTATACTAAAACATTGTCAGGCGCGTTTGGGCGGCGGCTCAGGACGCGATGACGTACAAGAACAGCAACCGACAGGAGGAAGCACAAAATGCAGGCAACGAAGGATATGACCATCCAGAAGATGATTGAGCTTGACGAGGGGACCGCGGAAATTCTGATGAACGCAGGCATGCATTGCTTGGGCTGCGCGATGGCGCACGGCGAAACGGTAGAGCAGGCATGCGCGGTGCACGGAATCGACTGCGACGCGCTGATGAGCCAGATCAACGCTTATCTGGCCAACAAGTAATCAGCAGACCCAAACGGTAAACGAACGCAAACGCCGCCCGCAGTGGGCGGCGTTGTGTTTTGCGAATAGACGCTTCGACGCCGGTTTCTGTGTTGGAATCCAATTCCGGTAAACAGACCGGCGCGGCCGCTGGCAGGGCTTACTTCCCTTTCTCCTTGCTGCGCTTGTCGTTGATGATATCCATATGCTCCGCAGTGATGAGCACAATGTCGTGCTCCTTTGCCCAGGCAACGCAGCCCTTGAGCGCGGTCGGCAGGAAGATGCGCGGCACCTTGAGCATTTTCATGCATGCTTCGTCGGTGAATTTCACCTTATCGTCAATGCGGTCGGCCGCATAGCGAACGGATTCCAGACTGGCTTCGCGGATGGGCAGCAGTTCCGGAATGGGGCGGCGAAAGCGTGAATACCAGAAGTTTTTGCTGTCGCGATAGCCGTAGTCCACGGGCACCGGCGGGAATTCCGAGGCCTTCACGCCGTTGATGATGGCGTTTGCATAGCGTTTCTTCATAAGAATCTTGTCGATACGCAGGATAAAATGCGCGCCGAACGGGGACGTGATGCCGTTGAAGTCGTGGTATGGGCCTGGGTAGCCGTTGAGCTCGCCCGGCTGATCGTTTTGCGCGTTGTCAAGCTCACGTAGCCAGGTGCATTCCATGACCTGATACGACTCTTTAATAACCTGCGGGAAACGTTCGTCCGGGTGCTCGGCTGCCATCTGCCCGGCTTCCAGGGTGTAGATGCAATCCTTCATTTTCTCCTCCGGCTTGTCGCCGGGGAAGCCGAGCTTTACCGCCTGCTTGAAAAACTTCCGGTCGTCCGGAATAAAATTGAGGGCGCACTTGCCATAGCGCAGCAGGTGCTGCGCCGTGTTTGAGGAGTTGCGCACGCACAGCAGCATGGCGTAGCAATCGCGTCCTGCGATATAGTACGGCGCCACAAGGGAATACGGCCCCAACGAAGTTTTGCCTTCCGGCGTCAGCGTACTGACGATGACGGTCGGCATGGGAAAGAACGCGGACGTCTGATAAAAATTATCGACAATTCGCAGGTTTTCAAAGCTGGACATGATTGGTTTCCTCCTTGTATTTACTGTGCATACTGTTTATTGAAGCGTGCGCTCTACAATCCGTAGCAGCGCATCAAACTCCATCTCGGAATTACCCGTACAGATGAGTACGTTCTCGGCTAAAAAGATATCGTATCCATCCGCCGTGTTCGCCTGCGCACGGTTGAGCGCGGGGCGCATGCAGTCGGCCAGTTGGCGCACAAGCAGCTTGTGCCGGTCGTGAAATTTTGTCTTTTCCGTGTCGGAGAATGCGTACCCAGCCCAGACGTTGTGGTAGGTGCCGGTGAAACCGCGAAGGCCCGTATACAGCGCTGTCAGCGCCTCCGGCACATCGGATGCGGCGTTGCAGGCGCACTGCATCTGCTTTAGCGCGGCAAGCCAGTCCTCCAGCATGACTTCGGCGGCGAGCATTTCCTTGGAAGGGAAATAGTTGTATACGGTTCCGACGGCAATACCGCAGTTTTTCGCCACGCTGCGAATGGTCAGGGAATCGTAGCCCATTTCCAGCAGCTCCGCTTTGGCGTTATGCAGAATTCGTTCCCGCAGGTTTTCGATCAGTTTTGGCAAGTAAATCGCCGCCTTCCTTTGTTAATGCTAAAAGCTCTAAATGAACGCGTTCATATAATTGTATCGGTCTAAAAAACGCTTGTCAAGAAGCGCCTGCGAATATACACTTTGCGAATCAACGGGGCTCTATTCAAGAGGAGCTGCGTATGCGAAGACCCTTGGGCAGGTGGTTTTTGAGCGTGCCGCCGACGGCTTTGCCGAAGCATAGCGTATGGCCTGCATAGGTTGCCGCGCAGTAGCCGGAAAACGACGGATCGCAAGGTACGGTTTCGCCTGCGAGGCAGGCGGTAAGCGACGCGTCCGTAAGGGGTACGCAGCGCTGAAAGCATTTCCCGTCCATTGCCATGGCGAGGGCGTGCGCGGGGATGAAGCGTCCCTGCCGGCTCTCCCCAAGCAATACGCCCGCGCGCAGAATACGCAGCCCTGCGGGCAGCCGGTCAAAACCTGCGGGCGGCAGCAGCACGCGTCCATCCGGCAAAGGCAGTGCTTCGGCGGCAAGGGGAGCACGGAAGGTATCCGCCGCGAACGCATCCCATTCCGGAACAGGCTTTTTTGCGCGGGGTAGCGGCGTTTGCCGCCTGCCGCTATGCGAAGAAGAATTGCAGCTTTGGACGGGTTCGGCTGTGCCGTCCTTGACGAGCTTTGCCATGAATTGGCCTTCGCCGGGCGATGTGTGCGGATAGAAACGCTGCATGGCAAGCAGGTGATAATTCCGGTGCGCGGTAAGGAAGGCGGAAACGGTTTCCTCGTTCTCCTCCGGGGAGAACGTGCATGTGGAATAGACAAGCACACCGCCCGGACGCAGCGCAAGGTCCGCCGCTGCAAGGATTCCGCGTTGCCGGAGTGCGCAGGCCTGCACATGTTCGGGCGACCACTCGGCGATTGCCGCCGGGTCGCGGCGGAACATACCTTCGCCGGAGCAGGGCGCGTCCACCAGCACGGCGTCGCACATACCGGAAAGCTTGCCGCAGAGCGCGTCTGGATACATACTGGTTACGACACAATTGCGTATACCAAGTCGTTCAACGTTGCTGACAAGCGTTTCCGCGCGGGCGGGGACGGGTTCGTTTGCGATCAGCAGGCCCGTGTTCTGCATTGCAGCGGCAAGCTGACCGGTTTTCCCGCCGGGCGCAGCGCATAGGTCGAGCACCGTCATGCCGGGCTTTGCATCGAGCCACAGCGCAGGGATCTGCGCGGACGGTTCCTGCACGTAGACAAGCCCCGCCGCATGCAACGGATGCTTGCCGATAGCAATATCGGTTGGGAACGAAAAGCAGTTATGCAAAATATTAGCAAAATCATTCGCGATGAGATTCGATATTTCTAATATGCGTGATTTATCATCCGAAACAATGGTAGATTCGGCAAAATATCCGGACGATTTTTCTATATCCGCACTGGAAAGACCGTGAATATTAGTAATATATTTCAAATTGCTGGGCGAATTTTCTATAAAATGCGTTGAATTAGCAATATCGTACGGTAATTTGCACGAATTTTCTAATGTTTGCTGATTATCGCAAGTAGAATTAGTAAAATCAGACGCAGTAACGGATGATAATTCTAATAAAACCGGGATTTGCATACGAGAAATAGAAAAATCGACCAGATCGCAAAATGATTCTTCTGATATTTTCAGTGTATTAACGCGCAATGCACGCAGGGGCGTTTGCTCCATGGCACACAGATAAGCGGGATACGCATCGCCAAGCTGCATGCGCATACGGCGAAGGAACGCATCCGGCAACCGGTTTTCCATGCGGGAGCCCATTTGGCTGCTACCGCTTGCGCTGCTCGGTGATGGCGTCTACATCGTACGGCGTTTCCTGATAGACGAAGTAGTTGAGCCAGTTGCCGAACAGCAGGGAACTGTGCGCGCGCCATTGCAGCATCGGCGGCTGCGAGGCGTCGTCGTTTGGATAATAGTTCTTCGGCATGGCAATGGGTTTGCCGGCCGCCAGATCACGCTTGTATTCGAGAGAAAGCGTTTCGGCGTCATACTCGCTGTGCCCCGTTACGAATACCCGGCCGCCGTCGCGCGAACAGGCAAGATACAGCCCGGCCTCGTTGGATGTGCAGAGAATATCGAGATCGGGCTCGCGCGCAGCGTCGGATACGTAGATGGTTGTGTGGCGCGAATGCGGCGCATAGAACACATCGTCAAATCCGCGCACAAGCTTGTGCCCGCGGTACATAACGTTGTGGGGGAAAACGCCGAAAAGCTTTCTGTTAAGCGGGTGCTTCTCAATGCCGTAGAAATGGTATAGCGCCGCCTGCGCCGCCCAGCAGATGTACATGGTGGAGAATACATGCCTGTCCGCCCATTCCATCAGCGCAACAAGCTCCTGCCAGTACTCGACGTCCTCAAACTCGTATTGTTCTACCGGCGCACCGGTGACGACAAGGCCGTCGAACTGTTCATCCTTTACCTCCTCAAACGTGCGGTAAAAGGAATCGAGGTATTCCGCCTCGGTGTTCTTGCTGATATACGAGCCGGTATGCAAAAGTGTAATCTCCACCTGCAACGGCGAGTTGCCAAGAAGCCGAAGCAACTGCGTTTCCGTTGCTTGCTTGGTGGGCATAAGGTTGAGTATAGCGATGCGTAGCGGCCGGATATCCTGCGTTACGGCGCGCCGGTGCGTCATGACAAATATGTTTTCCTGCTGCAAAATATCGATTGCGGGCAGGCCGTCCGGGAGTTTTACGGGCATGGGTTATTCTCCTTATTCGCTTTTTTGCGACGCTGCGAGCGCCGTGTCCAGGTCCGAAAGAATGTCCGCCTTGTCCTCGATACCGATGGAGAGGCGAATCATATCCGGCGTAATGCCGCAGGCGGAAAGCGCCTCCGGCGTAAGCGGCGAATGCGTTGTGCTGGCCGGATGCACAACGAGCGACCGCACATCCCCGACGTTGGCAACGAGCGAGAAGAGCGAGAGGGCGTCGATAAAGCGCTTGCCGGCGTCGTACCCGCCGTTGATGCAGAAGGTGAATATGCCGGAAACGCCTTTGGGCATGTACTGCATGGCGCGTTCGTAACAGGGACTGTCCGGCAAGCGCGCGTAGTTGACGCATTTGACCGCAGGATGCTTATGCAGAAAACTTGCTACGGCGTCTGCGTTTTGGACATGCCGGTCCATACGCAACGACAGCGTTTGCATGCCGATAAGCGTCATGTAGGCGTTGTATGGCGACATGGAAAGCCCCGCGTCATGCAGGTAGTAATCGCCCATGCGCGCGGAAAACGCATCGTGCCCGCGCTCGGCGTATACGACGCCGTGATGCGCCTCGTCGGGCAGGTTGAACTGCGGGAAGCGCGGATTGCCGGCAAAATCGTACGTACCGAGGTCGGTGATCGCGCCGCCGAGGCTTGTGCCGTTGCCGCAGAGGTATTTCGTTGTGGAATGCAGCGTAAAGTCCACGCCGTTGGCGGCGGCGTCGAACAGGTACGGCGTGCAGAACGTGTTGTCGCAGACGACGGGGACGCCGTTTTCTTTTCCGATGCGGACAATCGATTCGATATCGGGTATGCTTGCCTGCGGGTTGGCGACGGATTCAAAGTACAGCATGCGCGTACGCGCATTGACGGCTGCGGCGAGTCCGGCCATATCCTCCGGGTCAATGCAGTGCGCTTTGACGCCATAGCGGTGCTCCATCTCCGTAAACAGCAGCGCATAGCTGCCGCCGTACAGGCTGGACAGGGCGATCAGCTCATCCCCCGGTTCGCATAGCGTAAGCGTAAGGGCGAGCAATGCGGACATGCCGGAGGCAAAGCAGGTGGTTTTATAGCCGTTTTCCAGCGCGCAGATGCGTTCCGCCAGCGCCGTAACGTTCGGGTTGGCAAGGCGCGTATAGATGCTGCCCGGACGCTCGCCGGTAAATTGCATAGCCGCGTCGTCCGCGTTCTCGAAGAGATATGCGCTGGTTTGGTAGAGCGGCATGGCGTGCGCGCCCGTTGCGGGGTCACCGCGCCAGCCCGCGTGCAGCTGCTTGGTTGTAAAGCCGTAATCTTTTTCCATTGTCAACCTCCGCTAATCGATTCTTATTATTGTACCGCAATATGCGCCAACTTTCCAGTGTCGTGATGGACGGCATACAGCTCGCCGTCGGCAATGGTTTCGGGCGCGTCAAACGCGTCGCTGCAACGCTCGATAAAAAGCGTGTCCACATGCGAAAGCAGAACGTAGTCGTAACCGGACGCAAGCGTTTCCTGCCACTCGGCCGAGGTGATATCCTTGCTCCAGGTATCGCCTTCGTACATGGGGGGGCCAATCGCGCCGCCTTCCACAATACGGGGATACAGAAGGTACTTCTGCGCAATGCCCTCGCCGTCGCTGTCCTGCCGAAGCAGGTAAAGGCGGCTCTCCGCCGGAACGATGCGTGTAACGCGCGCGGCAATTTCGCGCTGCGGCTCCATCATCTCCGCGCTGCCCCGCGCGGAGCGGCGCGTAAGGTAGGGATACACGCTGTGTAGGGGCGCAACAGCCAGCATTGCAGCAAGCAGCAGTACCGGCGGGAGCAGCCGAAGCCGGCCCGTTATTGCCCCGGAAAACGCGGAAAACAGCAGCATGCATATCGCAAGGAACGGGATGGCAAGATAACGCTCGTAGCAGTAGAGCTGCACGGCTTCGAACGCAACGAATTTGAGCGTATACAGCCCGCAAAGGCCGACCCAGTACAGCACAAGCCCAAGCGTGACGGTTGCGGCGATCCGGCGGCGGCGCACGCGCGTTTGCGTATGCCGGCCGCTGCCTGCGACGGCGGCGTACAGCAGCAGGAGCGTTACGGCAGTCAGCAGGAGAAAGCTTATGTAGAACTGCCAGCCGGGAACGGTTTTGCCCAGCACGGTGAACGTGTCGGCGCCGAGCGGGATGCGCTTTTCAAAAGGCGCGTGCAGAAAGTTGAGGAACGCGGTGCGCCGAAAGCTAGTGTCCGCGCCGGTGAGAATGCCGGGCAGCGTCGATAGCGGCGCGGTTTGCGAAAAGCGTACGGGCACATTGCGCATGCGTATGTGCAATGCCCAGCTCGCTTTCGCGGCGGCGATGCAGAGGAGTATTCCCGTGCGTGCGGTACTGCGAAGCGGCTTTGCAGCGCCGCGCAGATCGAGTATCAGTACGGCAGCGCATACGATTGCAAAGAACAAGCCCGCATCCTTTAGTAACGTCAGTACGGCAAGTCCGCAGCAGACGGTACAGACCGTAAGCGCGTCATATTTTTCTGTGCGCCATGCAACCGATAGCAGGTATCCGGTCAAGAGCCCTATGATGGGGTCGACGAAAAGGGATTCGTAAAAGAGCGGATACAGCAGCGCGGGAAGCAGTACGGCGACCGCCGCAAGTGGCAGCACAGGCAGGGCGTTTTTCCAGGTGCGGCCCTTACCGGCGGCGCAGGCAACCAGCGCAAACGCGGTCGTCTGATACGGCACAAACAGCAGCCATTCGGTATAGACCGGGCCTCCGGTCATCCGGCTTAGATGCATGATACAGTATTGCAGCAGAGACATGCCTGGCGGGTAGGAGGCGTATAGGGACGCGGCGGCAGGCGCTGTGCCGAGGTCGTTATTGTACGACATGGCCTTGACCGTATATGCCCAGTGCGAAAACTCATCGCCGTGATAGGGGGAACGCCCGATGTTGCAGACCACTGCGACGGCAAAAAGGAGCATAAACAGGGTGAATGCGGGCGTAAACAGATTGCTGACGGCAAATCGGAGCGTGACTTTCTTGCGCAGAATGCGGATGGCCGAAAGCACGAAACAGGCCGCTGCAAGCAGCAATGCGGCGGTTACGCCGTACGGCAGCAACCCGCACAGGCCAGCGATGTATTGCGTGAGCAGCAGTGCAAAAAGGGAAAACGGCAGCGTCTCCTCACAACGGCGGCCGTATGCCGCAAGGAGCGCACATGGCGCGGACAGGATAAAAAAGTACAAAATACAGGCTGGCAAGGCGGCGCCTCCTTCCCAAAACGAGCACAATCGCATGCGTTTTGCACATCATAACAAATTCTGCGGGGCGTTACAAGACGTATGCGTTGTTAAAGGCGCCGGACCTCCACAAACAGAATGCTGGCAATTTCCTGCTTTAGTATTACCTGCGCGGAGCAGGCAAACCGTATACTGTTGCCATCCTGCGGCAGGACGCTTTCCACTTCGCACCGGGTTTCCGTATTTGTGGCAATGGCCTCCTTGAGCATGGCAATTGCCTTGCGGCGCGAATTGCCGGTTAACAAATCCTGCATATGCAGCGCCCATGACGAAAGATGTCTGTTACGTAGGCCGCTTGTGGCATAGAACCGGTCGTTAATGCGCAGCGCTTCAACGTTTCCGTTGCAGTATTCGACAATCAGCGCGCCGGCCTGCGCCTCTGCAAATAGCTGCATCGCCCGTGCGGAGGCTTTGCGATAGGCGGTTTCCCGCGCAACGTCCATTTGCACAATTCGTTCAGCCGGCGCAATTTTTGATTTTGCCTTTAAGGATTCAAAGGCGTCGATCGGCATGGGCATGCCGAAGAAATAGCCCTGCATCCTTGCGCATCCGATGCTCTTCATATACTCCGCTTGTTCAAAGGTTTCAACGCCCTCTGCGATTACCGGCAGTTGGAGCCAACGCATCATCCGGATGATGCTGGTGAGTATGTCGTTGCTGCGTATGCGGTCGCCCTTTTCCGACAGGAAGTGCATATCCAGCTTAAGCGTATCAACCTGTACCTCTGTGAGCATATTGAGGGAAGAATACCCGCTGCCAAAGTCGTCCATCTCGACGGCAAAGCCCATGGCGCGTAGCTTTTCGACCACATGGATCAGTTGCTGCGGATTCTCCATATAAGCCGATTCCGTGATTTCCAGCCGGAGCAACGCGGGGGTCAGGCCGTATTTTTGCATCAGGTCTTCGAGCGTAGTGAGTATGCCGTGGTCGTATATATCCACCCGTGAAACATTGACGGAGAGCGGAACCAGCGGTTCGCCCGCGGCTTTCCATTTCGCGAGCAGCGCACAGGCTCGTTCCCAGATGTACTCGTCAAGCCGCGTGACAAAGCCGTTCTGCTCAAACACGGAGATGAACGCGCCGGGGGAAAGAACGCCCTTTTCCGGGTGCAGCCAGCGCGCCAGCACCTCTGCGCCGGTG
This sequence comes from uncultured Oscillospiraceae bacterium, assembly GCA_964411535.1. Taxonomy (GTDB): domain Bacteria; phylum Bacillota; class Clostridia; order Christensenellales; family CAG-138; genus CAYPLG01. The sequence continues at coordinate 18,939 of CAYPLG010000010.1, read as the reverse complement.
ATTTCACCGGTAGCATAGTCGTATTGCGGCTGCAAGTAAAAGTCGAACTGTTCGCTTTCGAGCGCGACGTGCATTTGACTCGTGATCTCCTGCTCGCTGAGGAGCCGGCGGCGCATACCCTCGCTGTAATATGCAATGTACTTACCGTATTTTCCTTTAATGGATTTGAGCGCCAGCTGCGCGCGGTCGCTCATCAGGGAAACCGCCATGGATGGATTGTCGACACGGTATATACCGATGCGGGGCGAATATGCGAATTCCGGATTGTTCGCGGAGAGATACGCAATTGCGTCGGAGATCTTCGGCAGGCTGCGCAACGTGCTGATTGGCATAAAGCATATGAAGTGGTCCGCCTCAATGTGCCCGTAGAGGAACATCGGATAGCGGTAGTACAGGCTGCGAAGATAGTCCGCTACGGATTTGAGCAGCCGGTCGCCTGCCTCCACGCCGTAAATATCGTTAAAAACCTTGAAATTATCAATGTCGGCGCGAAGAAGCGCAAAGCGCTTGTCCGGATGCGTGGCCAGCATAAGCTGAATGCTTTCGGCAAGTTTATGACGGTTGAAAATACCGGTAACGGGGTCAACCTCGGCGAGGTAGGTATCCGAAACATCGCTTCGGGTCAACACAATGGTCTGCATGGTTTCGTCAAGATAGGTGAACTGCCACTTCTTGCGGCGCATCGTGCTTTCCGCGTCTTCTACGGCGTAGATACGCGTATACACGGGGAGTGTGTTGAGCGCGTTAATAATAATGTCGAACGAGAAGGAAATGCGTGCGTCTTCCCGCTCGGACGCGGCAATAAACGTTTCCACAATGCGCGTGCAATGGTCCTGATAGAGTGTGCCGTCGCAGGGAATGAACGGGGATGGCGCAAGCGCGCCGGTGCCGAGCAGGGTGAGTATGGTCGAGTGCACGTCGATGAGCACGATATACTCATAGGCGACGTCCGCAAGCCTTGTGAGCGCTACCTGCAGCGGTGTGTCGAATTGCCGTTTGGCGGCGTCAAGCGTTAATTCCGCGCGTTTGTGTTCCGTTATGTCGGTAACGACGCAGATGATGCGGCATACGCCGTCCGACTGTTCCGGGAGGCGGGAACCGCAGATGTGCCGCCAGGCAATGCCGTGGCCGGCGCTTTGGATGCGATAGGTGTTATCCAGCTGCTTGCTGCTTTTCGCGGCGTTAAAGAGGGCGGCTTCGAGCTGCGCGCGATCCTCCGCAAGGACGCCGGAGAGGAAATCCACGTGTGGCGCGCCGGACGCGCTTTCGCTTGCGCCCATCATGGCGTATAGGCGCGGACTTGCATAGGATAGGCGGATCTGTTCGCCAATCTCCACCATGGCGACGCCGCCTTCCATGCTGTCGAGCAGCGTATGCAACTGTATATCGCTTGCGATGCCGCCGATGTTTCGTGACTCGCCGATAAGGATATCGTCTCCGCTATGCAGCGTATAGCGGTTTTTGCCGGCCGCTTTGGATTCATATAAGGCTGCGTCTGCCTCGCGATACAGCATATCGGCCGTTTGTTCCGCCGTTTCGCAGGTGCATACGCCAACGCTGGCGGAGAGCGAAACGATGTTGGCTCCGCTGCGGTAGTCGTAATGCAGCGCGTCGATAAGTTCCTGCGCTTTGCGGCGCACCGCCTGCACGCTGCCGACGTTTCGCATAAGCGCAAGGAATTCATCCCCGCCGATGCGCCCGATAACGTCGCTTTCGCGGAACGCACCGCGAATCAGGGAGGCGGTTTGCTTAATCATATCGTCGCCAACCTGGTGCCCGAACGTATCGTTAACCACCTTGAAGTCGTCGATATCAATCATAAACAGCGCGTGCATGACGTTTTCCGCGTGCCCGGCAAGGGCTTGTTGCACCTGCGCAAGCGCAGCTTCGTGGTTGAGAAGGCCGGTCATGGAGTCCGAATCGGCTGCGACAAGCAGCGCGGCCTTTTGGCGGCGGACGGCGTCTACGTCCCGGATACAGGTGAACATCATCAGGTGCCCGCTGTCGGGGTCGATGATCAGGTGCGATTCGTCCGCTACGTAACGTTCGGTTCCGTCCGGCATGCGGCGGAGATATTCAAAGACCATCTCCGTTTGCCCGCTTGCGTAGCGTTGCTGGAGCACCTCTGTCGAAATGGTCGGCTGCCATCCAAGCGGCTTTCCGTCGCCGTTGACGATATGCTCTGCGGTGTATTTCGTAAAGGTGTCCAAACGGTCGTCGATCAGGGAAACCGCTTCCTGCTCATCTCTGAACCATTTTCGGATGGTGCGCCCGTCGGTTGCGTCAAACAAAGCCGTAATCAGTATATCCGGGCCCATTGCTTGCTGCACTTGCAACTCCCGCTCGTATGCCAACTTTGCCTGCTGCTTTTCCGTAGCGTCCTCTGACATGCCGACGGCGCGATAGGGGTTGCCGTTCTCGTCCGGCAGGCTTTTATAGCGGATGTGTTCATAGCGCCATTGCGTGTCGCTTGGCCTGCGCACGCGGAACAGTCCCTCAACACGCGCTTCCCCGGAGAAGAGCGATTCGTACATGGCGAGAAAAGCATCCACGCTGTCCGGGTGGATGTATCCCTGCTTAACAAGCACGTCCGGTACGTCATGCAAAACGGCCGGGAAACCACCGGTTTGTTGCAGGGCGTCCTCGCTGCATAGTACGGTACGCGACTGGAAGTCGTATTCCCATATGGTGACGGAGGTTTCCGCAAGCGCGATGCGGAAGCGCTCGTCGCTAATCCGCAACCGGCGCCTGTCGTCTTCGATGCGGGCTTGCTGCTGTCGGTTGGAGATAAAAATGTAGGCTGAAAAGGCAAGGGAAATAAGCAGGATGAAGGCTGTGAGCAGTAAGCCGCTTCGCATATACTCGGAAACGCTGGCTCGTACGACCTGGCTTGGGACAATGCTAAGCAGCATCCAGTCGTTAACTCCGGTCGGCATATATACCGCATATTGCGTACGGTTGTTGCGGCTGATTCCGACGACGCCGGATGTGCCGGATGCAAAATGCGCGCGGCATGTTGCAAAGCTTCCGCTGATAAAGTTTGCGCCCTCCAGCGCGGAAAAGATGTTGCCGGTGGGGAAAACGTAACGGTCGTCGCTGACAACAACGATGTGACCGTCCTTGTCGCATAATACGAAATAACCCGTACCGTCGAAGACCTCTGATGCGATGATACTGCGGAATACCTGCTCACTGTAAGTTCCGGCGATGGCGCCGGAAGGCCTTCCATTGGCTTGTATCGGTATAGCCATTACGAAGTGCGGGATGGGATCGATGGCGTCGCCTTCGCTTTTTATAATGGAACTGCGCCCAGCCATGGCTTCGGAAAAATAAGCCTGATGCCGAACGTTGCAGCGCAGACCCTGGCTGGAAATTAAATCCCCCGTGCTGCTGATGTGCATTAATCGCGAAAAATCCGTGGAAAGCACGACTTTCCCCATGCTTCGAAGCTGCGTTTCCGTGGAACCGGGTTCGCCAGGGTCGAGCATACCGGCATAGGCACGCAGCGTTTCGAAGTGCCCGGAAAGGCAGAGACGAAGCGCCTTTACCTGCGCCTGCGCAACGTCCTGCAATGTGCTGAAAACCTGTTGTTGCGTGCGCCGCGTGCTGTTGATCTGAAACAGCAGAAGGGACATAAGCGTCGCAAAAGC
>CAYPLG010000010.1:0-15279 GCA_964411535.1 uncultured Oscillospiraceae bacterium | reverse complement strand
AATAATCCGCATGGGTCGCCGCCGCATGCTTTCCTGCCTGCCGCTTTTTTGTTTGTTCCCGCGTTCTTTTTTCAGCATCGGAGTGCGCATCTGCGCTTCCTTCCCCAAATCGGGTATTTTCCCGAAATCTTTCGTTTGAAAAACAGAATATTTCGTTGCCGTAATGCTTCGTTGTAATTATAGTATTATAACAGATACTTTGGCTGCGTACAACCGGACGTTTTCGTATCCTGCCTGATTGACAAGGAAGGATATCATCGGCTGGCGACGCGCAACATACTATACAGAACGCATGCGCGTATGCACGGCTCGTTTCAGCATGCGCCTTGCGGAAGAAAGGGGCGAACGCGAACGCGCGGGCTGCGGCCGCTTTGGCTTGTTATCGCAATTGACGCTTTGCTTATCGGCGTAACGCTTACGGTGTTTGCGTTGTTTCATCATGTGCTGCCGCGGGCGGAGGCTGCGCCCGTCCGCATACTCGTTACGGAGGAACCGGCGGCTACTCCCGCTGCAACGCCGGCCGAGACGCCCAAGATGGTTCCGGTCGCAGCAAGTTCGCCGACCCCAGCGCCAACGCCGTCGCCGTCTCCTGCGCCGGGCGATTTTTCCGCGACGTTTCCGGATTACGATACGGGAACGGACGCAATGGTGAGCTTCCAGACGGACGACCTGCGCATTGCCATACGGCAGGATCGCTTTGCGGACGCGACGTATTATGCCGCCGACGTGTGGATTCGCAATATTGCACACTTTTCAACCGCGTTCGGGCCGGGCGATTTTTCGAAAGGCACGGTCAAGGCGCAAATGCCACTTTCCATTGCGGACGAGGCGGGCGCGCTGCTGGCGCTTTCCGGGGATTACTGCGGCGTGCGGCGCACCGGGCTTGTGATACGAAACGGCGTGCTGTACCGCGACAGCGTGACGGAGGACGTATGCGTGCTCTATGCCGACGGCACCATGGAGACCTATTATCGCGATACGTTTGATCTCGATGCGGCCATTATGCGCGGCGCATACCAAAGCTGGTCCTTCGGGCCGAAGCTGATCGAAAACGGCGGATTGCCGGCTTCCTATGACGGCGCGGCGGGCACGCTGCATTCCGTGCTGGATCATCGCGATCCGCGTGCGGCAATTGGCTATTACGAACCGGGGCATTACTGCCTGCTTGTGGTGGATGGACGGCAAGGGGAGTATTCGAAGGGGCTGACGCTGACGCAGCTTAGCGAATTGTTCCTTGCACTTGGCTGTACCGACGCATATAATCTTGACGGCGGGCAAACCGCTGCCATGGTGTTTGACGGCATGGTCGTGAACCGGCCGTATCACGACGGCCGCGTTGTGAGCGATGTAATATGCATTTCGTAATTCGCTACATGACAAAGTTTCTGCGCGCGCAGGCGGCGCCGCAGGCCGAAGGGCTGCTTACGGGGGAGGAGACGGAGATGCGAAAGCTGCAAAATATCATGGCGCATGCCTGCGTTGTGCTGTCCGTGTCGCTGATGACGCTGTGGGTAATCAACGTGTTGAACCCCAAGATGCAGTTTCTTTCCGGCGGACCGGCAAACGTGCTGCTCCTGCTGCTTTGCATCTGCGCGCTGCTGCTTTCGGTTTCCTTTATCGGCATGTACCGCGGGTATCTGATGCGGGAACGCGAAAGGGCGGCGGCCATCGCGCGGGAGCGGCGGGAAGCGCTGCTTTCCACCCAGCGGCAGAAGGAAAAGACGCGCTGAAGTTGCGGCGCGTCGATTGGCAGCTATGTGTTTTTTTGGTTCCTGTATCCCATGGCGGCTAGGCCTGGCAGCAGGCGGCGACTGTTGCCGGCGGAATGGCGGAAAACGGGATGACCGGCTCCGGCGGATCGCGGTGCTCGCCAAGCTCCAGCACGTAGGTCTGCGTATCCAGCCAGCGGTTCATTTTGTAGCCGATGCGGCTGTTTGTTGCGATGTGCGAAAAGCCGAGCGCGCGGTGAAAGCGGTCGCTTGCCTCGTTTGGCATGGAGACGATCGCATACGCGCTTTGAACGTGCTGCTGCGCCAGCAGTTGCAGCAGCGCGGCGTATAGCCTTTGCCCGACGCCCTGCCTGCGGCACGCACGATCCACATAAACGGACATAATAACAGCCCAGTCGTACGCTTTGCGCTCGCCGTACCGGTGCGCGTACGCGTAGCCTGCGATTCGGCCGTCGATTACTGCGCACAGGTACGGATACAGGGGCGCAATCTCCGCAATGCGCCGCGCAAACTCTCTTTCGTCAGGCGCTTCGTATTCGAATGTGACGGTGGTTTCCTTTACATACGGCGCATAGATGGCCGCAAGCGCGGCGGCGTCGTCTCTGGTAACCGGCCGAATGATGACGGTTTCCCGGTTTTCTTCGTTGCTCATCGGTAATTCTCCGGCACGTACGGCGCCAGGCGCTTGTCAACCGGCGTTTCCCGGAGGCGCGCAAAGCGCAGGATTCCGTTTTCGTATTCCATTTCATCCGGCCCGTCGCCAATCAGCGGCTTGGCATACCGGATGAAGTCGTCGGTTACGTCGACGCCGCCGGGGGCAATCCAGCTCTTTGGCAAGAACCGCTCGGAGTTGGCAACGACCGCAAGCGGTACGTCGGAGCAATAGATTGCATAGGCGGCGCCGGGCTTGCGCAGCAGCGTCGCCATCACGCCGGAACGTCCGCTTTCGGCAAGCTCTGCCGCATGCGCGCCGACCAGATACGCTTCCTCCGCGTCCACACGGCTGCGCATCACGGCGCAGGAGCGTTGCAGGACGCCCGGAACCTGCCCGGTGACGTTGCCGCGCGCGGCAAGATGCACGCTGTTTAGGTGGTTGACGACGTTCTGGCAGACGGTCGACCGGCTTGCGCCGTATTCGATATGCCCAAATCCGTCGCGCGCCGCGCCGAGATCGCCCGCGTCAAAGCCCTCGTTGACGACGACGATGCAGCGCCCGTACTTTCGGATGGCGTCGTTGACGTTATCGGTCAATTGCGCAAGGCCGAAGCCGCTTTCCGCAAAGTAGAGCTGCAAAGGCATTTCTCGATCGGGGTCGGCAAGGCGCGCCGCCGCCGTAATGAAGCCGGATTTCCTGCCCATCGCCTGTAGTACGCAGACGCGCTCCGAAACGCACATGCCCCGGTTTTCCTCGTCGGCTTCCTTGATGATATTTGCCCAATAGCGCGCCGCGCTGCCGTAACCGGGCGTATGGTCGATAATCGTGAACGCTTCGTCGCCAACGTCGTTGTCGATGGTCTTCGGCACGCCTACGACGGTGAGCGCCATGCCCGCCTCCGCAGCGAGGGTGTTGACCTTGTCCGCGGTGTCCATCGAGTCGTTCCCGCCGATATAGAAAAAGTAGCCGATGTTGTGCGCGCGCAGTACGGCAAGAATGCGCTCGTAATCCTCGTGCGCGCCGTGCCGGAGCTTGTAGCGGCAGGTGCCGACCGCGCCGGAGGCGGGTGTGCGGCGTAAGCGCGCCAGCTCTTCCGGGTCTTGCGCGCGCATATCCCAAAGGTCTTCGAAAAGCACGCCCTCGACGCCGTGCGCCGCGCAGTAGATTTCCCCGACGTCGTTGAAATCCTGCATCCGCGTCAGCACGCCCGCAAGCGACGCGTTGATCACCGGAGAAGGCCCTCCGCCCAGCGCAATAAGCACGTTTTTCTTCATAACAAATCCCTCCCAACGGTCATACGCAAAAGTGTAATATCTTTTTGCGGGCGTGTAAAGGAAAAAAGCGCCTGTGCAACGGCGCTTTTTTATATGGCTGGTTGTTGCGGGCGCGTTGGCGCGCGCGGGTCAATAGCAGGCGTCCACGATGCGGAGGACTTCCTCCTTGGTCATGCCGAGCGAGCGGCAGTACGCAAGCTCCTTGCCGAGCCGCTCGGATACGAGCGCCGCACGCTTGTCGCGCTGCGCTGTCTCCGGCACGTCCTTGACGAAGCAGCCGCGTCCCGCCTGGGTGTCGATAAAACCGGCGTGTTCAAGCTCCTCCCACGCCTTTTTTACGGTGATCACGCTGATGCGCAGCTCCTTGGCGATCACGCGGATAGGGGGCAGGCAATCGCCGCTCTTAAGCTCCCCGCGAACAATCTGCGCGCTGATCTGCTCGCAAATCTGCCGGTATATCGGCGTTTCCGACGCGGTGCTGATCACGATGTTCATTATAGATCGACGGCTTCGAAGCGCTTTGCCGCGATGCGGTATGCAAGCATCATCGCCACGGCGTATACGAGCATGCCGCCCAGGAGAACCGGAATCTGCCGGAGCTGCGAGGCCGCGTCCACAGTGTCAAGGGCCGGGAAGACGCGCACCGCAATTTCCGCAAGGACGATATAGAGGAACATGCCGCTCCCTCCGAAAAGCAGGGCACGGCCCGTCTTATAGGCGGTCTTGTAAAAGAGCGGGATAAAGAGGATGTTGAACACGGCGTACATGACGAATACAAGCCCGAAGAACGCAACGTTGGCTTCAATCCCGACGTCGTTCGGCAAGGGATTGATTCGTGCGCGCAGAATGGCAAAGGGCACTGCAAAAAGAATCTGGAACACCTGGATGATGGCGATCATATAGCAGCGGGCCTTGACGGCGTCACGCTTGCGCACCGGCAGCGTAACGGTGTATAGGACGTCCTTGTTGATGATGCCAAACTGGAAAATAAAGAATATTTCGAGGCAGGTGTAAATGAACGCCACGTAGTATGGATAGCTTGGGATGAGCAGCATCAGCGCAAACAGCGGAAAGAAGTACATCGTCTCGTGCCGCGCAAGGCGGAATTCCTTAAACAATAAATTCTTCATGGTGCGTCACTCCTTATCCAGATAGATCATAACTTCTTCGAGGTCGGCCGGCGCGACGGCAAGCCCCTCGCAGAACGGCAGATCCGCCGCGTTTACCAGCGCGGTGAAACCGAATGCATTTTGCTTAACGCCGTGGAGCCGCGGCGCGAGCGCCGCCGTCAGTTGGTCCGCGCGGCCGTTGACAAGGCGGTAGGCCGAAAGGAAGGCGTCCTTGTCCGTGCTCGAAACAATTTTGCCGTTCCGAATAAACGTGATGTAGTCCGCGCACTTCTCCAGGTCGCTGGTAATATGCGTGGAAAAGAGAATGCTGCGCTCGCCGTCCTCAATGATCGTTTGGAACAGTTCGACAAGGTCGTCGCGGGAGACGGGGTCCAGGCCGCTGGTCGGTTCGTCCAGAATAAGCAGCTTGGCGTTGTGCGAAAGCGCGAGCGCAAGCGAGAACTTGACGTTCATGCCTGCGGAAAGCTGCTCCACCCGCTTGCTGTCGTCGAGCTCGAAGCGTGTCAAATACCGCGCATAGGCGGCGTCGTCCCACTCGGTATAGAAGCGCCGGGTAACCGCGGCGATGTCCCGAAGCCGCATCTTGGGGTAGTAATCCACGCCGCCGATGGCAAAGCCGATCTTTTGCTTAATCGCCTGCTCATGCGTAAAAAAGTCGAGTCCGAACATCGTAACCTTGCCGCTGTTCGGATGCACAAGTCCCAGCATGGATTTCATCGTGGTGGTCTTACCTGCGCCGTTCCTTCCGATAAATCCCATAATATAGCCGGGCTCCAGGGTAAACGATACGGCGTCCAGCGTAAACGATTCGTAGCGTTTGGTCAGTTCCTCCACACGCAATAGCGCATCCATTCGGATCATCCTCCTTGCAAAATTGTGTATACTGTATATGCACAATATATCGCATGTGGGCACGGTTGTCAACAGGCAGCAGGTACTATTTTCAAACAATACAAGCGAAACGTTACGCTTTTTGCGATTATTCGTGTGAGACGACGCGCGTCGGGGCTTAAACGGCATAGCAAACAGGTGCGCGAACACGGTTGCGCAGTGAAAAGCGTAAAAATACGGAGCGGTTCGAAAACATCTTGACAGCGTTTCGCGCAAATGGTATTATTAGAAAGCAAAACGTTTCACTTTTATTTTTTGCATGGTTCGATATTGACGAAAAAAAGAGCTTTCGGGTGAGGCGGCTGTACCGGTGTACGGACGTTAAGAATACAGATAGAACATTATATTTGGAGGAATAAGTTTATGGCACGCAATCGAATTCCGTTGCCGAAGATCGGCATTCGCCCCTGCATCGACGGCAGGAGAAACGGTGTCCGCGAGGGACTTGAGGACCAGACCATGGGCATGGCCAAGGCGGCCGCAAAGCTGATTACGGAGAATCTGCGTTATCCGAACGGGGAAAAGATCGAGGTTGTTATCGCGGATACGACCATCGGCGGCGTGGCGGAGGCTTCCAACTGTCAGGCGAAGTTTGAGCGCGAAGGCGTGCAGGTTACGCTGACCGTGTCCCCCTGCTGGTGCTATTCGACCGAGGTAATGGATTTTGATCCGCATACCATAAAGGCTGTTTGGGGCTTTAACGGCACGGAGCGTCCCGGCGCGGTGTTCCTTGCGGCGGTGCTTGCCGCGCATTCGCAAAAGAACCTGCCGGCCTTCGGTATTTATGGACATGACGTCAAGGACGCGACCGATACGGAGATTCCGGAGGACGTTGCCAAGAAGATACTGCTCTTTGCCAAGGCCGGTATTGCCGCGAAGCTCATGCGGCAGAACAGCTACCTGCAAATCGGCTCCATGTGCATGGGCATTGCGGGCAGCATCCTGAACCAGGACATGATCTATCAGTATTTCGGCATGCGTAGCGAGTCCGTCGACGAGAGCGAGATTCTGCGCCGCATGGACAAGGGCATCTACGATCATGACGAGTTCGAAAAGGCGCTTGCCTGGACGAAGGCGCATTGCAAGGAAGGCTTCGACAAGAACCCCGACAACATGAAGTTCTCCGCAGAGGAGAAGGAAAAGCAATGGGAGTTCGTCGTAAAGACTTATCTTATCGTGCGCGATCTGATGATCGGCAACCCGAAGCTCGCCGAAATGGGCTTTGTGGAGGAGAGCAACGGGCATAACGCCATCGTCGCAGGTATTCAGGGGCAGCGGCAGTGGACCGATTACAAGCCGAACTTCGATTTCCTCGAAGCGATGCTCAATTCGCAATTTGACTGGAACGGCGTACGGGAGGCTTTCGTTATCGGTACGGAGAACGACACGCTCAACGCGCTTACCATGCTCTTTGAGCACCTCGTATCCGACCGCCCCGGCATTTTTGCGGACGTGCGCACCTACTGGAGCCCGGATGCGGTCAAGCGCGTCACCGGCAAGGACCTGACCGGGTATGCCAAGGACGGCATCATTCATCTGATCAATTCCGGCGCGGCTTCCCTCGACGGAACGGGCGCCGTCACCGGCGCGGACGGCGTGCCGACGATCAAGCCGTTTTATGAGATGACGCAGGCCGAGGCGGACAAGTGCCTCGCCGCCACCGATTGGTGCGCAGCGGATCAGTTCTACTTCCGTGGGGGCGGATTCTCCAGCCACTTTATCGGCGGCACCAAGGGCGGCATGCCTGTCACCATGGCGCGGCTCAATGTGGTCGCGGGTCTTGGCCCGGTGTTACAGCTTGCGGAAGGATATACCTGCGAGCTCGATCCCGAAATGCATGCGATTCTCGACCAGCGTACCGACCCGACGTGGCCCACGACCTGGTTTGCGCCGAAGCTCACCGGCCACGGTGCGTTTACGGACGTATACAGTGTAATGGCCAACTGGGGCGCAAACCACGGCGCATTCTGCTACGGCCATATCGGCGACAAGCTCATCACCATGGCGTCCATGCTGCGCATTCCTGTCAGCATGCACAACGTTGCGGATGAGCGCATCTTCCGTCCGTCGGCCTGGTCCGCGTTCGGAACGGAGCATAAGGAGAGCGCGGATTATCGCGCCTGCGCCGCCTTCGGCCCGCAGTACAAGTAATTGCCGCACAGGCGGGGCGGGGGCGCAAATTGTGCTCCCGCCCTCTTTGACGATAGAAAGGAAGAGAACAATGCTGCTGAACGTACCGAAGATTCTTTCCCCGGAGCTGCTTCGGGTGCTCTCCGCGATGGGCCATGGCGACAAAATTCTGCTGGCGGACGGCAATTATCCCGGTGAAAGCGCCGCAAAACGCAGCGGAGCATTATTCATCCGCGCGGACGGGCACGGCGTGCCTGCGCTGCTGGAGGCGATTCTGACGCTGATTCCGCTCGACGAGTATACGGATACGCCCGTGATGCTCATGGACGTGGACGTGCGCGACAAGGGTATGAAAATACCGATTCATGATGACTACCGGAAAATCGTCGCCGATTTTGACAAGCGCGGCGCGTCTGCTGTGGGCCAGCTGGAACGCTATGCCTTTTACAAGAAGGCGGACGAATGCTGCTGCATCGTGCAGACCGGCGAGGAAGCCGTCTATGCCAACGTGATCCTGCAAAAAGGCGTAATCAAATAAGGACGAACCTGCGTTCGCCCAATCGTTTTCGGCTTGCCTTTCCTTTCGGAAGAGAGGGGAGGCAGGCTATTTTTTCATCCTTGTAATATTGGCCCCGATAGCCTGTAGCTTTTTGTCGAGGTACTCGTATCCGCGGTCAATGAAATGAATGTTGTGCACGCGCGTTGTGCCGGAGGCGGAAAGACCGGCAACGATCAAGGAAGCGCCGGCACGGAGGTCCGAGGCGTAGATATCCGCGCCCTTAAGCGCGCTGATCCCTTTAATTTTCGCCATGTTGTCGCGTACGCTGATGGACGCGCCCATCCGGCGCAGCTCCTTGACGTGATTTAACCGGTTTTCGAATATGGTTTCGTTTACGGTTGACTGCCCGTTTGCGGCGCATAGGTAGGCGGTCATGGGCTGCTGCAAATCCGTCGGGAAGCCCGGATACGGAAGGGTCTTGACGTTGATTGCGCGGGGGCGGTCCTCCATGACGACACGAAGGTAGAAGTCGCGGCCGTCGTCGCCCTCAATGACGCGCGCGCCGCTCTCCATCAGTTTGGCGGAAACGGCTTCCATATGTGTGGGAATTACGTTCTTGATGACGACGTCGCCATGTGTTGCGGCCGTAGCAATCATGAACGTGCCGGTCTCAATCTGATCGGGAATGATGGCGTACCCGCAGCCGTGGAGCTTTTTCCGGCCGGAGATGCGAATCATGTCCGTACCGGCGCCCTTGACGCTTGCGCCCATCATGTTCAAAAAATTCGCCACGTCGACGACGTGCGGTTCCTTTGCGACGTTGCTAAGGATGGTCTGCCCTTCCGCCATGGCGGCGGCAAGCATGACGTTGATCGTTGCGCCGACGCTTGTTACGTCGAAGAAAATCTCCGCACCCGTCAGCTTTGACGCGGATGCGTGGATAATGTTGGTTTCCTCATCGAGCTCGACAGTCGCGCCGAGCGCGCGCATGCCTTTGATGTGCTGGTCGATGGGGCGCTGGCCGATGACGCAGCCGCCGGGCAGCGCAAGCTCCACCTCGCCGTAACGGCCGAGCATCGCACCGAGCAAATAGTAGCTTGCGCGCATACTGCTGACCGCGGGTCCCACGACCTTTGTAGTCCTAAGCGGGCGCGGATCGATGCGCATGCAATCGCCGTCGGTGAAATCTACATTTGCGCCGCTTTGTTCTAAAATAATTTGCAGGCTCTGTACATCTTCGATATGCGGCAGATTTTCGAGTACGCAAGTTTCCCCCGCCAATATGGCGGCGGGAATAATAGCGACAGCGGCGTTCTTGGCGCCGCTTATGGTGACGGTGCCCTCCAGCCGTTGCCCGCCCTCGATTTCATACCACTCTTTTTGCATACGACTTACAGTTTAGCCTAACACGCCGCGCAAGTCAACGGTTCGGGTGTGTTTCTTGCCGTCAAATACGTTTCAAAAAGCGGAAAGCGGCACTCATTAGCAAACCAAACATTTACGCATTGTTCATCAATGGCGCGTGTGCGCGGGGTTGAACGGAGATTTTTCGGGTGTTATCATACCCATATGGAAGGATACGGACGCACAAAACGAAAATTGCATCTGACAAGCTTTTACAAAAGCGGCGTGCTCTCCCTTGGCGCGCTGCTGTTTTGCATTTCGCAGGTACTTCGCTTTATCCAGCTGTTTCGGGACGCCGCCGCGCGCAAAGCCGCCAACCAGGCGCCGCCGGAAAATTATACTGCCGCAGGCATCACCTGGGCCGCACTGCTGATCATTGTGATTGCGGGAATCTGCTTCCTGTTGCTGCGAAACCGGAATAACCGCTTGCGCATGCCGAGGCGGCGCGCGCACATGCTGCTTTCCGCGCTTGTTTCGCTGTGGGGACTGTACTATTTCGTTTCCCTTACTGTGGAAATGATACGCAATTCGGAGCTGACGCTGCTTTTCGATATTGCGGCGATTGCGGCGGGCGTGATTGCGCCGGTTGTGCTGTTGCAGCTTTGGGATATTACCGGGGATTTGGCGGACGATGTGGCGCTCATGATATGCGGTATCGGCGGGATGGCGCTTTCGGCAATATCGCTCGTCGTGCTCATCATATTGCGGCAGGGATATGCCAACGCGCAATTGCTGCTTGTGACGGAGTTCATGTTTCGCATTGCGCTGGTTCTTGTGAGTCTTGCGGCGCTGATAAAGGCGATACAGCTGCGCAATTCGTACCCGATTACGCAGGAATTGCCAGCGCAAAGACCGGAGCCGGAGCGGGAACGCGAGCGGACGCCGGCACGGCGCAAGCGTGCGGAGGACGAGCCTTTTACGCTGCATCTTGACGGCGTGCAGGAATCTTTTCCCAAGCATGCGGAGCGTGCAAAGGCGCAGGCCCGGCAGCATGTAGATTCCCTTTTACAGTATGCCAGTCAGGATTTTGACGACGAGGAACCGGCGGGTGCAGCAAAGCGTGAACGGGAGCGGGTTGGTACGTCGCGCGCCATGCAGGCGGCATCGTGGGACACCGGTCGTATTATCGTGCAGGGGGGTACCGGCCGCATTTCGACGCAGGATCCGGGAATGGTGCCGTCCGAACGGCAGACATGTCCGTATTGCGGAAAGCGCATGCCGATGGGCTTTCCCAACTGTCCGCGCTGCGGCCGGGATATGTGAGCGAATCACGGAATGCAAAAAGGCTGTCCGGGAAAGGACAGCCTTTTTCATACACCAATGCGCGGCTTATGCGATTTCCTCCGCCGTGATGACGCCGTTGCTGAGGGAAAGCGCCTTCAGCTCGTCATAGTATCCCGCAAAGGCGGCGGAGCGGTACGGATTGACAAAGAATACGCCGAGCAGGCCGAACGTCAGCGCGTCCAGCAGCATCCAGCCGAGGAAGCTCAGCCCGAATACGAACAGCTCCCACTTGTGCCCGTTCATCATGCGCATGGAAATCTTGAGCGCATCCTGCGCGGGAACGTTCGGGCAGTCGGTCAGGATATATGGCGTCATGGCGTAGGAAAGCGCCTTGATAATGCCGGGCACGATGAGCAGCAGGCTCCAGAGAAATATGAAAAGCTGCATCCAGAGATAGCCGCCGAGCTTACGCCCGTAGTTGCTAAAGCCTTTCGAAAAAAGCGCGTCGAGCGTTGCGCCGGCGCTGTCGCCGCGAAACAGTGCAAGGCAGAATGCGTTAAGCCCGATGGTAAGCGGGCCTGCCAGAAGCAGCGTACCGATTCCCGCGGAGGCGCCGGACGCGCTCATCAGGATGACGCTTACAAGAACATTAACGCCGACGCAGGGCCAATACTTTCCGTAGAAAGCGCTTTTTGCAATATCTTTAATTTGCGCTCTAGGTTTCATTTGCAATTTTCCCCCAGTCCATATTTTGTGCCATTATAGCACGAAACTGTATGGAATGCATCCGGCCGGAAATTGCAGGGGCGCCAGTCGGAGCCCGCATACGAAACGCGGGATGTTCCCGCGCGCTTTTCGTGGTTGTGATCGGGAACGGTCACTGCACGAAAAGGCCGTGCTCGCTGCATGCAAAGTATAATTTCCATCCGCGCATCTGCGGCATACGCAGCTCGCATCCCTGCTCCGGATACAGGCGCACAAAATGCACCCGGTCGTACCCGGCGTATGCGACGAACCGAATGAAATGCGATTTCTCCATCGGGTGGTCAAACGTGATGTAAAACTCGTCGTCCATGTTCGTAACCGTGAGCGCGTGCGGCGCTTCCGCAGGCTTTGGCAGCAGTGCGGCGAGCTTTCGCCCGCAGCAGGATACGTCCGCGTCGCCCGTTGCGGTGATGATATTGCCGCAGTTGCCGCAAACGTAAAACTTCACTCGTTTCATATTCCCTCCGTCCATGCTGTTGGGCATAAGATCCCCCAGCAGCATTCGTTCAATATTGACCGACAGCGCGCGGGAGAGAGCAGGCAACAGGGAAACGTCGGGACAGCCTGCGCCGCGCTCCCATTTGGAAACGGCGCGATCGCTGACGTGGATGCGCTCGGCAAGCTGCCGCTGCGTCATTCCCTTCTCATGCCGCAAACCGGCGATCAATTTTCCTGTCTTGACCGGATCCATATGCGTTTCTCCCCCTTTTTACCGGGTCGGTATCAGTATAGTGACGGCGGTGTTGCCATGCAACAAACGCTTCGTAGAGTTCATTATGCGTGGCCCGTAAACGTCAGAGCAGGATATCGAGCCGGTTGTCGGAGCAGTAGGCGCGCCATTCGCCAGCCTCCGCCAATTCCTCGCGCGCAAGCTCGGTAAGGATTGCATCGCGCGCTTCCGGGTGCGCGGCGTATTCGCGTTTTGCTTCCGAAAAAAGGTTTATCATGCGATGCCGGTCGTTTATCTTGCGCGAAAGGGAAAGCTTGCCATAATAACTGGAGACGAACAGCGTGATGGCTGGAATAATGCCGAGGAGCAGCTTTAACAGGCTGCGAACGCCGAACGCTGCGCCATCATGCATAATAAACAATCGCATGAGCCAGGCGGGCGGAACGTGCGCTCCCGCTAATTGCGCGGGCAGACCGAATTCCAGCACGCAGACCAACAGGAAAAACGCGGCGCTTGCGGCTAGCATACCGTTGGACACGCGCTGCTGCCTCGCCTGTTTGGTCAATAGCTTCGCGCAGGAGCTTGTATGGTAGGCAAGCTGGCTGTCGATCCATGCCTGCTCGGTATCGATTGTTGCGCCGGAGGGTCCGCCGAGGCTGCCTGCTTGCAGCGCATCGTGCACCCAGGAAAGATCTGCTGCCTGCGCGCGTGAAAGCAGCGTCGTGACCTCGCGATTGATGCCGCTGGCAAAAAGGCATAGCTGAACGCGCAGCAGTTCGGCAAGGAAGCGGTATTCCAAATACTTGCGGTGGTATTCGCCGCGGCGTGCGCCGAGGAACACGCATAGCGCAATGCCTGCGACAAGCGCATACACGGGCAAAAACAGGTTGGCCTCCGCTTCGTCGTATAGCAGGAAGGCCAGCATCAGCATGACGCCCGTTGCGGAAAGCTTCACGAGCGCGGAAAGGTACTTGTCGCGAAAGCGCAGTGCCAGCGAGTCGGCGACGCAATACGACGTGTGCAGGCGCTGCGTGCGCGTATCCAGCGCGTGGAGCGCCGCACTGCTAAACAGGGGATGCGTGTCTGTTACGACAGCGGCGTCGGAATTGTACGCGTCCGTAAGGGCAAGCGTACGGAAGAATGCGTCGGGCTGTTTTCCAAGAAGACGTACAATGAATGCGTCTGCGGGCGGCTCCGGGTTGCGGAGGCGCGGCGTTACGATGTGCAGCACGACGCCGTCCTCCGGCGTATGCAGGCGCGCTTCGGCGGATTTATAGGTTTCATTGATTAAAAAACCAACGGTTTCCGCCGTGCCGCAGCCGTTCGGGCGACCGGGCAGGCCGTCCCATAGCGCAAGGAGAACATGGCAATGCCTGGCGACGTAGATCCCGGCCTGCCGATAGGCGTAATCGCGCGTCGGTTCCGCACGGCCCTCGGCGTCCGGTACCACGAATACGTCGCGGCAGCTTTCCACAATGGATTGTAAAGCGGAAAGCGTTTCCCCGGAAAAGTCCGCTTCGTACTCGGCAAGCGGCATCGGCAGTGCGGCGACGACCGGGATGGAAAGCTTTATTGCAGCGCGTGCGCAAAGTTGATCCGCGCCCGACGCAAGGCTGTTTAGCATAATCCATTCCGAATGCGGGCAGCGCAGCAGGAGCTTTTGCAGCTCGTCGCAAACGCGCGTAAACAGCGCCGGTTCATCCTGCGGACGCAAGTCCCGGTGGCCGGTTACGCCGATTACGATTGGTATTCCGCACATGGCGAAGGCCCTTTGCCCTTTCGATAAAATCTCGTATTCTACATAATATAGCATGTTCCGCCCGTTTACAAAAGGGGGGGAGTACCGGGATCGACAGAATCGATGCAATGATTTTGGAAAGCATTGTGAATGAAACTGTATGCAAAATGGAAATTTTGATTGACAAAAGTAATTCTCACATTTATAATAACAATAACGAGAAATATTATTATTATGAAAGAAGGACGTATATGCGGTATTCGCACCAACGGGAAAGCATTTACCAAACAGTTCTTGCGAGTACGGAGCATCCGACTGCGGATATGGTTTACCAATCGCTGCATGGCGATAACCCGAAGCTTAGCCTGGGTACCGTATATCGAAATCTGAACCAGCTTGCCGACGCGGGCAGACTCAAAAAGATACCCATGCCGGACGGAAGCTGCCGGTTCGATAAAACAACGGCATCGCATTCGCATATCGTGTGCGAGCACTGCGGGCGCGTCGCGGATGTGTTGCTTCCTGCGCTCAACGAGCTTTCCGAAACGATCGAGCGGGAAACGGCGTATAAGTTGTCGTCCTACGACGTGGTCATGCGCGGGGTATGCAAACATTGCCATGAAAGTGGAAACACTGTAGCATAATAAGAAAAAATAACAAGGAGGATGTATCCATGGATTTCAAGGGAAGCAAAACAGAGGCCAATCTCGCAACGGCGTTCGCAGGTGAATCGATGGCGCGCAACAAGTACACGTACTTTGCTTCGGTAGCAAAGAAGGCCGGATATGAGCAGATTGCAGCCATCTTTTTAGAGACTGCGGACAACGAAAAAGAGCACGCGAAACTGTGGTTCAAGGCACTGCATGACGGCGAGATGCCGGATGTTCTCAATGCGCTCCGTATGGCGGCCGAGGGCGAGAACTACGAGTGGACGGAGATGTACCGTGAGTTCGCCGAGGTTGCCGAGCAGGAAGGTTTTGCCAAGCTTGCGGCACAGTTTAAGATGGTCGGCGGCATTGAGAAGGAGCATGAGGCCCGCTACAATGCGCTGCGCGAGAACATCGAGGACGGCACCGTTTTCGACGCTTATATTTCCGAGGCCGTCAACAAGGGTCTCGTCGCCATCGTGAAGGGCATAAGGGTGTTTATCCCCGCCTCTCAGGCGACGC
>CAYPLG010000009.1:1077-35111 GCA_964411535.1 uncultured Oscillospiraceae bacterium | reverse complement strand
CTACGAGTGGACGGAGATGTACCGTGAGTTCGCCGAGGTTGCCGAGCAGGAAGGCTTCAAGCAGCTTGCAGCACAGTTTAAGATGGTTGCCGGGATCGAGAAGGAGCATGAGGAGCGGTATCTCAAGCTCAAGAAGAACATTGAGGACGGCGAGGTTTTCGAGCGTGACGGTAAACTGTATTGGCAGTGCCGCAACTGTGGTTATATCTGCGAGCTGGCGAAGGCGCCGAAGGTTTGCCCAGTTTGCGCGCATCCGCAGGCATTCTTCGAAATTCTGAAGACCAATTACTAATTGTTCGGCCTGGCAAGGTCGACCGGGAAGCGGGCATAGCCCCGCTTCCTTTGCGTTTTGGCGTGGTTATGGCCATGTATAGCGAATTTATCTTGTGTGTCAGAAAAATGCGTGGTACTATAAATTACAAGATAATACAAATGTTACGTGGCAAGTAACGGTTTTGCCGGTATGCGTTTATGCGGCGGAACCGTCGGCGTGCACGGTCAAATACAGCTTTAGCCGATACAAAAGCGTTTCCGTTTCGCAGTTGCCGCGCCGTTTACAGCATAGGCGGCGCGCAAGAAACATACGCGCGGGACGAGAAGGGGGGGCCATGGGCGAGCCAGCGTTATCGAAAGAGGCGCAGTCCGTCAAGGACGGCAACCTCGGCGTAATCTGCATTTCGTACGATTGCCGGAACGATGATTTTCGGTATGAGGCGGATACCGGCGAAAAGCTGGCGGGCGTATACGACGTCCGTCCGTTTTGGGAAATTCTACAGTCGGATCATGTTGCAAACGAGGAAGATACAAAAGCTGTACGGGCCTTTGTTTTGCGCGCATGCATGGACGGCACGGCAAAGCGAGACAAATTGCTGGTTTCGCTTTTTGACGTGCGCGGCGCAAGCCATCGATTCTGGGTGCGGATAACGGGCGAATACGACGCGGACGGGCAGGCGGAACGCCTTACCATACTGCTCATTGACGTAACGGAGGAGGCCGAGGCCAACGTCCAGCTCCAGCATCGCACCGTTACGGACGATTTAACGGGCCTGTTGCTAAGGAACGTGTTCCTTTCGCGCGTGGAAGCGCTTGTTGCCGGCGCGCCGCCGCGCACCTATGTCATGGTGTACTTCGATATCGACAAGTTCAGCGTTATCAACGATCGATACGGCCACGCAAAGGGCGACGAATTCCTCCGTTTTATTGCGGATACGATACGGAGAACCTGTGGGGAGAGTTGCCTGTGCTGCCGCATTCATGCGGATTGTTTTGCCGTTTGTACGGAAAACGATCCTGCCCACATGGAATCGTTTGTACATAATTATCAGCAGGTTTTGCGCAATGCGAAGGCACCGTTCGAAATTGGCGCAAGCTTTGGCCTATGCGTGATTGACGACTTGACCCTTTCGTCGAGCATCATACTGGATCGCGCCGCGTTGGCACAGCGTAGCGTCAAGGGAAGCTACATTACGCGCTATGCGTACTATGACGATGCGCTCCGCAGCATCCGGCTGCAGCGGCAGGCGATTGAGAGCGAGATGAACGCCGCGCTAAAGCAAGGGCAATTTGATATTTATATCCAGCCCCAATTTGCGCTTTCCACGGGTAGGTTAATTGGCGGCGAGGCGCTTGCGCGGTGGTTCCATCCTGAACGGGGCATGATCATGCCCGGCGAGTTTGTGCCGATATTCGAACAAAACGGGTTTATTCGGGAGCTGGACAGCTACGTTTGGGAACGGGCCTGCAAGCTCTTGAAAAAGTGGATTGCGGAGGACGGGGAGGATGCGCTGTCGATTTCGGTCAATATTTCCCGCGTCAACCTGCTCAATATGGACGTTACCGAGAAGCTCTGCGCGCTGACCGAACAGTACGGCGTTCCGCCTCGGATGCTACGTCTGGAGGTAACCGAGAGCGCGTACGCCGACAATCCGCAACAGCTAATTGACGTTGTGGCCCGGTTGCAGGCGCGTGGTTTCACTGTGGAAATGGACGATTTCGGAAGCGGATACAGCTCGCTTAATACGCTTAAGGAGGTGCCGGTCAACGCGCTTAAGCTGGATCTGCGCTTTCTTGCGGGTGATAATGTATCCGGCCGTGGCGGCAGTATAATCAATTCCGTGATTCGCATGGCGCGGTGGTTGCAGCTGCCCATTGTTGCGGAGGGAGTGGAGACGCAGCGGCAAGCGGACTTTTTGCATAGCGTCGGCTGCGACTTTGTGCAGGGGTTTCTGTATGGCAAGGGCATTCCGGTGGCGGAGTTTGAGGCGATGATGCGCGCGTGTCTCCATGGCCGTTACGGCGAGGTATCGACGCAGGTGAACATGGCGGACGCCAACGCCTTCTGGAACCCGGACTCGCAGGAAACGCTGATATTCAACAGCTATGTTGGCGGTGCGGCAATTATGGAATATGCCGACGGGCATGTGGAGCTTTTGCGCGCAAACAAGAAATTCCGCGCCATGATGCGGATGGAAAACATCGGCAGGCATGTTTATATTCTGGAAAAGATTATGTTTCCGGAGGATCATGCACGCTTTATCGCCATGCTGGAGAATGCGATGGAATCCGGAGAAGAGGGAACCTGCATTACGCGTTTGCACGACGGCAACAAAGGCGGCGAAAGCTGTTTCTGGCTCCGAAACCGCGTGCGCGTGCTATGCAAAAGCCGGACGTATACAATATTCTATATTGCAATCGAGGA
Source organism: uncultured Oscillospiraceae bacterium (assembly GCA_964411535.1). Lineage (GTDB taxonomy): Bacteria > Bacillota > Clostridia > Christensenellales > CAG-138 > CAYPLG01. Next base: position 32,413 of record CAYPLG010000009.1, on the reverse strand, counting down.
TATCACTGCGGAACGGGAGGCGCAGCAGCGGTATCATATCAGCCAGGATACGCTTATGGCTGCCGCCGCGCATACGCATTTGCAATACTGGACATACGACATGGTACGGAACGCATCCGTGCAGGGGATTCAGGCTGCTAATAACGATTCCGGCCTTCCGAAGTATATCGAGAATTATCCGCAAGCGCTGTTTGCGTTGGGGTTTATTCATCCTGATCATGTGGAGACGTACCGAAAGCTGCATACGGATCTGAAAAATGGCGCGCACACGGTGTCTGCCGATGTGCTTACGGGGGGAGAGGGGCACTGGCAGTGGCGGAAAATTCGCTATACCGCCGTGCCGGATGCGGACGGCGTCATTCGCTCCGCCATTGGTACGTCGGAGAGTCTTACCGCCTATAAGGAGCTGGAGCATCGCTTCCTGATTGCCGCGCGCCAATGCGGTCTTCTGACCTGGGTGCTGAATATTGATGCGCGCAGCATTCGCGTCGAGGCGCTCGATGCGGACGGCGACCTTATGGTCGACGAGATACCGAATATGCCGGATGGATATATTGCGCGCGGCACGCTGCATCCGGACGATGTTGCGGCGTTTGCTGAAGCGTATCAGCGCATGTTTGACGGCGCAAGCGAGAGTACAGCGAATGTCCGTATCCGGCTCGGCAAGGGCGACAATGAGGATTGGAGCTGGCAGCGGCTGACGTTTACCGCCGTGGCAGACAAGGATGGGCGCACCGGCATCGCCGTTTGTACCGGTATGGACGTAACGGAGCAGGTCAATATGCAAATGCGCTATCGCGAGGCGCTTTCCTATTACGAAAACCTGAACCCCGACGAATATGTAAGTATTCTGCATGCCAACATCACGGAGGGAACCGTGCGTACGCCAGGCGGCGGCGTTATGCCGTATCTGCAATCGACGCAGCGGCTGACGCAGTATATTGAGGACGAGGCCGAATGCACGCAGATGGAGGAGGCGCTTTTGCCGGAGACGCTGGTGCAGGAATATGCCAGGGGCGCAAGCAAGTTTGTATACGAATACCGGATGCGCTTTGCCGACGGTGCGATGCGCTGGGTGCGCACGACCGTACGGCTGCTGATGGATACGGGCAAGCAGGAGCTTTGCGCTTTTATCTATACGACGGATATCAACGAGGAGAAAATGAAATCGCTGGTATTTACGAGCATCGTGCTGGACGATTACGATTTTGTAACGATTATCGATACGGAGCGGGACAGTTATACGATGTTTATCAAAGATTCCAGCGACACGTACCTGCCGTCGGCGGATAAGTACACCTTTTCGGATGCGGCGGAGATATTTGCCCTTACGACGGCGCCGGAGGAGGATGCGCATCTGTATATTCGTGAAACGCGGATACCCTATATGATACGCCGGCTGAGCAATGAGGGCAGCTATTCCTTCCTTTACCGCAGCATACAGGCGGATGGAACGCTGCGCAGGAAACGCATGTCGCTTCGGTTGATCGATGCGCATACGAAGCACGTATGCCTGACACGGCTGGACGTCGACCGGCTTTCCACGGCGGAATAGCGTTTCTTGGCAACCACGCATAAACGGACGGCGAAGCACCGTCCGTTTCGTTTTCCGCGGGGAAGATGCGTTGCGTTATAGACGTTGCGCCTGCTTTATGGTAGCTTGTTCTGCAAGGTACGCTTTAGCGTCCTTAAAGAAGCTTGCGACAATGAGCACCATCACAATGCCGATGGGGAAGGCCGCGATGATGGACGCGGACTGAAGCGAATGAATCGTGTTATTGGCAAATATCAGCCCGATTGGGAAGATAATAAACACGATCGCCCAGAATACCTTGACCGCGGGATGCGCCTCCTGGTTGATGGTCAGGCGTTTGTAGGAATAGGCGGAGATGACCAGCGTCAGGGAATCGAACGTTGTGGAGTAAAACGCGACCATCATAATAAACAGCGCGAGCAGCAGAATGTTGGTGCCGGGCAGCGTATCAAACAGCGAAACGATTGCGACGTTGAGATCTGCACCCGCAGAAACGGCGCCGACCATGTCCACATTGCCCGCAATCTGCTGCGAAAGGCCATAGTTGCCGAAAATGCAGAAGGAGAGGAACGTTCCCGCAAGGCCGTAAGCGTATGTGCCGAGCACGACGTTTTTGACCGTGCGCCCGCGGCTGATCATACCGATAAAGAACGGCGTTGCGATAGCCCACGCCATCCAGTATGCCCAATAGAAGATCGTCCAGTTTTGCACGAAGCCGTTGACCCCGTCGCCGGAGGCGCGCAGCGGGTCCATCCAGGTTGCCATGCCGACAAAGTTTTGCACAAGATTGCCGATTGCCGTGATGCTGGTTTCAATAATGTAGCGCGTTTCCCCGCCGGCGAACAGGAAGTATACGAGCATGGCGAAGAATAGGTACACGCAGATGGAGGCGGAACGAATAATACCCTTGATGCCGAAGAGCACCGATACGGTATAGATCACCGCGATACAGACCAGTACGGCGATCGTGAGACCGGTGCCGGACGGGATGCCGAATACGCGCGAAAGCGCGCTCGAAAGCAGCGGCGTTGTGACGGAAAACGTGGTGGCGGTTCCGGCGAGCAGGGCGATAATGGCGACGAGGTCGATGGCTTTTCCGGCAAGGCCGTCCGTTTTGCTGCCGAGCAGCGGGCGGCACGCTTCGGAATACTTTTGCCGGGAGCGGCCGCGTACATGCAGCATGAACCCGAAGGGGACGGCCAGCACGATATAGATCGCCCACGGGATTGGGCCCCAGTGGAACAGCGGGTATGTCGAAGCCCATTCCTGTATGCCGCCAAGCTCCATAATGCGCGTTTCGTTGGCATAGAGCGCCCATTCGATGAAGGAGTAGAATATCAAATCCGCCGCGAAAACGCCGGTAAAGATCATGGCGCCCCATTTGAAATTGCTGTACTGCGGTTTGTCGGTATTGCCCAGGCGTATCGAGCCGAATTTGCCAAACGCCATATACAGCGAAACCACAATGACGCCGACGCCAAGCAAAATATAGAAAAAGCCGAGGTCGTTGGTAAGAAAGCCGCGGATGGCGTCAAGCACGCGCGTAGACTGCACCGGACGCGTGAAAAAGAGGATGCAAAGCGCCAGCACGATGCCAAGCGGGATGAGCATCAGCGTCCAGTCAAGTTTGCGCGCCCACGCACGGGGATTCTCCTTGTGTTTGGATTCCATGGTATGCCTCCTTTATTGGCGCTTAGATTCGTGGTTGCAGATAGGCTGCATAGCTTGCGTCGGCGGCGGCCAGCTCGGCAAGCGTATCGATTTCCATAATGTCCGTATGCGCAATTTCGCGGATGGTGAGCGCATACTCGTCCTTATAGGTAAAAAGCGCAAGCTCGTCCCAGTAAACGTCCCACATGCGGTCTTCGATAAACGCCCGCTCCAGGTGCCGGCAGAGCCTTTGCGCGTCGGCCTCCGTCCATAGCGACATGCCGATTAGCTGATGGGAACCGGTTAGCCCCGCCTTGTCGCAGTGGATAATTGTGCCGGCGGCGTCGAGCGTTAGACCCCATTCCTGCGGGGTGACGCCGGGAAACGCACAGTAGCATGAGCGGTCGAATTCGCGGCGGCAGAGCGCGGCGTTTCGCACGATAAGGTCGGCTTCCGATACAATGGCGTTTGCAAGGTGCGCGCGCGCGACGTATGCGGAGGAAATGTTGTTGCAGGTTGCATAGTACGGGTTGCGGATGAGCGTAACGCCGGGATACTGCTCCGGCAGCGTTTCATATTGCTTGCCAAGGTAGCCCGTTACAATATAGATTTCTTCGATGCCGTTACTGTGCAGCGCAGCAATTGCGGTGTCGATAAATCGTTCGCCGTTGACCGGCAGCAGGGGTTTTGGCGTTTGGAGGGTGACGGGGCGCAGCCTGCGGCCCTCTCCGGCCGCGAAGATGACTGCGCGTTCAATCTTTGGCATGACAGGTTACTCCTTGTTTTCTCCGATGGCCGCAAGGGCGATCGGTCGGTATTCTTTGGCAAAGCGGTATTGGGCAAGCGCATACTCGCCGAACTCCACGCCGAGCGCGCGCTTGTATTCGCACCAGTTGCTCCAGAGCAGCCCGCACGCGGCGATGTAGCAATAGATTTTCGCCCGAACGGACGGCGCGCATCCCTCCGTAAAATAGCTGTCGATCAACGCCTCTACGTGGGGCCGGTCATACATGGCATATATGGCGAACATCGCGATATCGAGATGCGGATCCTGCATGGACGCATACTCCCAGTCGATCAGCCGTACACCGCCCGCTATGAACAGGAAATTGTCCGGCACGGCGTCGATATGCGTAAGGGAAAATGCGCCCGCATGCGCCTCTATATAGGGACGAAGGGCGAGCACGCCCGCTTTTGTGGCCGCATAATCCGAAAAGACGGACGGCGCGCCGTGCAGTAGGCTTTCATAAAAATCGATGCGCTCGAACACGTCGAATACGTGCGGCACGGTCAGGCCAAGCGCGTGAAAATCGCGCAGCACGCGCATGCATACGCGCACATCCTCCGGCTGAAGGGGGTCGCAGACGCGCGCGCCTTCCCAGAACTCGGTGATTTTGTATCCGGTATCCGGCGCGATGTATATAATATTGTCGCATAGACCGGTTTGCTCTATGGTTTTGTAAACGTTGTATTCTTGCGTGCGGTCGATCATGATGTTGCTGCCCTCTCCGGGGATTCGCATGATATAACGGCGGTTGTTGGCGGTGAAAAGAAACGACCGGTTGGTCATGCCTTTTTTCATGATTGCCACATCGCGGATGTCGGTATGTGAAACATGAAGGGCGTTATCAATAACGGCAAGTGCAGCGGAGCTCAACTGGTCGGCGTTGTAATCAAGGGCGCGCAAGTCTTCGAACGTATTGATTTCATGCACGAGCGCGTCCGGGACAAACCGGGCGTATAGCTCCGTACAGGGCTCGAAAAGCAGCACGCTTTCCCAGAATTCCCGCATATAGCGGCGCAGCCCGTCGCGGCGCAGCACCTCGTCCGCAACTTGCGCGGCAGCTTTTCCGCATAGGTATGCGATGCCGACGGTGCGATAGCCGGGTACGCCGTCCTTCGCCGGGACAAGCAATTGCTTGCGGTTGACAAGGGCTTCCCCGTCGTAATCGCGCGTTGTGGAAAGCATATACCAGGGATAAAGTTCATCTTCGGAAAACGGATTCTCATCAAACCAGATGTCGGAGGGCAACACATAGGCGTTGATCAGCCGGTCCGCAGCCAGCGCAAGGGAATGCAGATTGTTGCGCTTGCCGTAGTCGCCGTTATAGAGCAAACGGACGCCCGGTTCCTCCCGCAAATACTCGTATTTCTCCTTCATAAACCCGGTGACAACGGTGATGTCCGTGACGTGCGCTGCATGCAGCTGCATGATGAGCCTGTCGATCAGCCGTACGCCCTGCACCATAAGCAATCCTTTGGGAAGCTCGGAAAGCGGCGCCATGCGGATACCGCTGCCTGCGGCAAGGATGATGGCGCTTTGCGGCCGCGTGGATGCAAAAAGCGCCCGGCTTTGCGCGGTGCATGCATATGCGTTGTCCAGGTACCCGCCCTGTTGCAGGGCACGGAGCGCCGCGTTAACCTTTCCAAGGGACGCGCCGGCCGATTCCGCAAGCTCGCGCTGCGTTGCGTACGGCGCCTTGCGCAGGGCAAGCAGGATATCAGCTTGCGTTTTATCGAGCACTGCGTTCATGAATGGAAAAACATTCGTGTTCATGAACATGAATATATGCGAAAAATGAATGCTTGTCAAGGGGATTCCTGCCGGGGATTGCGAACGGCGGGGATCGGGCGCGGTTATGCGTTTGCGAAAAAATTTGCATATTCTATTGACTCTAACGTTACGTCATAGTATATCCTTATGAATACACGGGGGAGGGACGACATGAGAACGGTACATGAGGTGAGCGAGCTGACGGGCGTAAGCGTGCGCGCGCTGCATCACTATGATGCGATTGGCTTATTGCCGCCTGCGGAGGTAACGGAGGCGGGATACCGGCTGTATGACGATACGGCTTTGGCACGCTTGCAGCATATCCTCCTGTTTCGAGAGTTGGAGTTCCCGCTCAAGGAGATTCGGGTGATACTCGACAGCCCCGACTTTGACCGCGCTCGCGCGATTGCGCAGCAGATACAGCTGTTGCAGCTCAAGAAGGAGCATATTGAGCACCTGATTACATTCGCCCGTAGTATGGAAACGACAGGAGTGAAAGAAATGGATTTTACAGCGTTTGACAAAAAGAAGATGGATGCATATGCAGCGGAGGCGAAAGCCGCCTGGGGAGAGACGGCAGCGTACAAGGAGTATGAAAAAAAGAGCGAGGGCCGAACCACGACGGACGAAGTGGACATCGGCAAGAATATGATGACCCTGTTCGCCGAGCTTGGGCAGCTGCGCGGGCTTGACGCGGCGGATGCACGCGTGCAGGCGCAGGTGGAGAAGCTGCGCGGGTTCATTACGGAGCATTACTATAACTGCACGCCGCAAATTCTGGCGGGCCTTGGGCAGATGTACAGCTGCGGCGGCGAGATGACGGACAACATTGACAAAGCCGGCGGCGCGGGCACAGCAGCGTTTGCGACGGAGGCGATTGCGGCCTACTGCAAGGCAAAAGCATAAGCGTATTGCACATGGACACAACGGGACGGCGACAGCGCCGCCCCGTTTTTGCGCTGCGCAAAGCGCTTTCGCAGCGTATTTGGGTGTGGTATACTGTATGAAAAACGTAGCGAGGGAGACAGCATGCTTCGGTTGCGGCCCTATATTCCATCCGACGCCCGGCACATATTGCGCTGGGTACATGACGAGACGACGTTCTATCGCTGGAGCGCCAATAAGTATGCGTATTATCCGATTATTCCGGACGATATGAACCGCGCATACGCGGCGGCGCAGGCGAGGGGGATATTCTATCCGATGACCGCCGTTGACGGAGACGATATTGCGGGACATCTGATTTTGCGCTGTCCGGGTGCGGATCAAAGCGTCGTGCGCTTCGGTTTCGTGATTGTGGACGACGCAAAGCGCGGCGCAGGATACGGCAGGGAGATGCTTTCGCTGGCGCTTGCCTATGCGTTTTCCATACTGCGCGCGGAGAAGGTTACGCTGGGCGTGTTTGCGGACAATCTCCCCGCATACCGCTGCTATCGCGCGCTGGGCTTTGCCGAAACGCCTCTGCCGGAGAAGAAGTACTATTCCATCCTGGGTGCGAATTGGGAGTGTCTGGAGCTGGCGATCGACCGCGCGTCGTACGAGGCGCGAAACGGTTTATGCAGAATCGAGCGCGCTGCACCGGCGAAGCATCCCATGCGGCGAGCGGACCGCGCCGTGACGGCGAATGCGGAGATATCGGAGATCCTTACGCAGTGCAAAACCTGCCATCTGGCAATGGTGGACGAGGGAATGCCGTATGTGCTGCCGCTGTCGTTTGGCTACGAAATGCGCGAAGGCGTGCTGACGCTTTGGTTCCACAGCGCAAAGGCGGGGCGCAAGATCGATATTCTGCGCCGCGATAACCGCGTCAGCTTCGAGTTGTGCTGCGAGGGCGAGGCGGCCTCGTCGCCGGAGAACCCGTGCAATACCGGATACTACTATGCCAGCGTGCTGGGCACGGGGCGCGTGCAGTTTGTTGCCGACGCGCAGGAGAAATGCCGCGGGCTGTCGCTTTTGATGGAACGGCAATCCGGCGCGCATATTACGTTTACAAAAGAGCAGGCGGAGGATGTATGCGTGTTCAAGGTGGAAACGGACTGCTTTACGGGAAAGCGCAGACCGCGTAAATAACGGCGCGTTCCGGCCGGCCGGGCAAGGCGTTTTACATAGCCGGACGTACACGCATGTTTGATAGGGAAGATATGTATCGGAAAAGACGAAAAAAGCGGAGCAGGCTTCGCAAAATGGATTGGATTTTAATCGGAATCATGGCCGCGGCGGCGACGATGCTTGTCATTACACTTGCCGGTTATGCGAGCGACCGCGATTCATACGATAAGGCGCGTGCGATGGCCGTTTCTACGCCGGTGATCACGCCTTCGGCTACGCTTGTGCCCGTGCAGAGCACGTCGGAACCTGCGGCTACTGCGGCGCCGCTGGAAACGCCGCCGGTGACGGTGGATTTTGACGCCATTCGCGAGGAGGGCCGTAATGTGCGCGGCTGGCTTCTGGGCGAGGGTACGCTTGTGAATTATCCCGTGACCTACTATACGAACAACGATTATTATTTGACGCACGATTACAAAAACGAGCGGAGCAACGCAGGCTCGCTGTTTTTTGATACGCGGGTAAGCCGCGATCTGCTGGGAGACAACCTGATCATATACGGACATCATATGAAGGACCGGTCCATGTTCGGCAGCCTGCTGCAGTTTCAGAAGCAGGCGTATTACGACGCGCATCCGACGATGTACCTTCTGACAACGGCCGGGAACTACCGCATCGACTTGTTTGCGGCGCGCTTTCAGGATTCCCAGGCGGAGAATTATCCAATCTGGTTTGCGGACGAGCAACAGAAAAAAGCCTTTATCATGCGGTCGATCACAAACTCCGATTTTACACCCGCCGACACGGCGTATCGGCCGGACGCGCGCATCGTTTCCCTTGTGACGTGCGCGTATTCGAACTATGTCGAGGACGCGAAGTACGTTGTGCAGGGCTGGCTCGTGCCCATCGGGTAGGAAATGCGCTTTCTATTTCGGGCGGGCAAGGATTTCCTCAATATTTTCGACAAACTGCGCCGCGCATGCCTCCGTCGTGATATCCGCATAGAGGGCGCGCACTTCGGAAAAGGGAATGGTTTTCCCGGCGTAGGTTCTGCAAAACGACACGAATTCCTGTACGTCGGAAGCGTCCGCCAAAGGTTTGTTCCGGATGTGCAGCTTCATGGGATAACGCTCTAGATAGCGCATGGAAGTATCCGCATCGATATCGTAAAAGTTCACAATGGGCTTGCCCGCGCCCATATAGTCAAACACCTTGCTTGGCGTTTGATTCTCGCATTTGTTGCCAAGGTTGATCAGCACCTGTGCGCCGCACATGGCGCTTAAGCAAAGCGGAAGCGGCGCGCGCTCATGCCAGTACACGTTGGGAAGACCGGTGAGGAACTCCTTTTTCAGCATGCGGTTGGGGGTATCCGCGTCGTAGCAAACGATGTGGAACGCGAAGTCGTCCGGGCAGCACGCGGCGATGCGGTAAAAGTAAGACGGGTCGCGCACGTCGATGCAAAACAGACTGCCGACATAGAGACAATTGATTTTTCCGGGCAGCAGGAAGTCGACGGGTTCCGTATCCGGCGTGGGCTTCAGGTTGGAAAGCGGCACGGGGCGCGTTTTGGAAAGATAGGCGGAGAGCGGGTACTTGCTGTTGTCCGCATACAGTTCCGGCGTGGTAATAACGGCGTCCGCACGCTGATAAATGTCGCATTCGATTGGCATCAGCGTTGTAAGTAATGTCCGGTATCCGATAAAAGTGGCGCATGGATCGGTTACGTACGGCACCCAGCGAACGCCGAATTTCAAGAAGACCCCACGCTGCGCCAGCGCCAGCGCGTCCAGCTGCGGCGTGATTGGCGAGGAGACCGTGACGAGCATGTCATAGCCGCCCTGTACGAGCAAACGGGTAAGCTTGCGCTGCGAAGGCGACAAAAACGCGCGGCATAAGCCGTCCAGCGCGCGGTAGACGATATTGCGGTTTAACAGGAAGACGAGCGGCTTGAGCGGCAGCGGCGTTTCCCGCAGCGAACGGAAATGCGTGGTAAGCAGGCGAATGCGCAGGTGCGGAATGCACTCGCGAAACCGGACGGTGTGGAGCCCGTCCACATCCTCCTCCATCGGTACGCTTCTGTCGACCTGCGAAGCATAGACGGTGACGCTGTGGGTTTTTGCCAGCGCCTTGATCACGGGCATGACCGCATTGGTGTTTGCATTTTCAAACGGTTTGAAAAAATATAGGTATACAAGGATTTTCTTGCCTGCTTGCTTCATGCGGGATTCTCCGTCCGTTTCAGATAGTGCAATCGAATATGGCTGCATGGGACACATAACAAAATTATATGGCAGGCGCAACAAAAAGTCCATTATTTTCGCATTGCCGGGGTTATGCCATGCAGGGCCCGCGCGTTTGGACGACGGCACGCCCGCACTTTTTTCGGCGTGCCAAATTGACTATTCCCCTTCGGCACGATATACTATTTTTCGATTATCAATGCATATGGGGGAAAACAAAATGTTGTTTGCATATATCGATCCGTCCAGCATAAGGTATCTTATCCAGATTATTGCGAGCGTGGTGATCGCTGCCGGTGCGGGCATCGGGTTTTACTGGAAGCGCATTAAGCGCAGCATGCAGAAGAAGAAGGAAGCAAAAGAGGCCGCTGCAAACGGCAGCGCGCCCGCGCCCGTTGATGCGGCGTCCGAGGGCGAAACCTTTACCGCCGACATGCTGCGCGCCGAGGACGATACGAACGAGAAGAAATAACGCATATGGACTGGCTGATTGAATGGATTGCGACGCCGCTTGGCTGGCTTATGCGGCTGTGTTATCAAATTGTCGGCAATTACGGGCTGACAATTATTCTGTTTACGCTGCTTACAAAGGTGATCCTCTTTCCGGTGTCCCTGCTTGTGCAGAAGAACTCCATCAAAATGGTGAAGATGGAGCCGCAGCTGCATGCGTTACGTTTGCAGTACGTGGACGATAAGGACGCCTATCTGGACGCACAGATTGCGTTATATAAGAAGGAAAAGTATAAGCCCATGGCGGGCACGATTCCGCTGCTCATCCAGATCCCGATCATATTCGGGCTCATCAACGTCATTTACCGGCCTATGAAGCATGTGCTGCGCATTCCGGCGTTGGTAATCGACGCGTTTACGGGGCTTGCGGAGAAGCTTTTCGGCGGGCCGCTCGGCTCCTCGCCGCAGCTTGTGGCGATGGAGATGATTACTTCCGGGGGAAAGGCGGATGCGTTCCTTTCGCTTGGCGGTGCGGAGGTGGCAAACGCCGTTTCCGCCATCCGCGGCATGGACATGAACTTTCTTGGCGTCAACCTTGCGCAGGCGCCGTCCATTGCGCAGTTTTCCGTATTGTGGGTGGTGCCGCTGCTGGCGGGGCTGTCCGCGTGGCTGTTGTGCTGGTTCCAAAATCGTGTCAACGTATTGCAGGTGGAGCAGAATAAGCTTTCACAGATTGGCATGACGGTCTTCCTCATCGCGTTTTCAACCTTCTTTGCGTTTCTCGTGCCTGCGGGCGTGGGGCTGTATTGGATTGCGGGGAACCTGCTGTCCATACCGTTTTTATACATCCTCAATTGGGTCATAAACCCGAAGAAGTATATCGACTATGCGCAGATGGAGGCGATTAAGCGGCATAACAGCGAGGCGGCCGCGCAATTAAAGCGCAATGCCGGCCGTGCGCGCGCCGATTACAAACGCTTTTGCGACGCGAAGAACCAGGCGGAGATGCGCGTGATGTTCTATAGCGAGCAGAGCGGTTTTTACAAATACTTTTCCAACCTCATCGACGCGCTGCTGCACAAGTCTGACCTGACCATACATTATGTAACGAGCGACCCGGACGACGCGGTGTTCGCGCTTAATAACCCGCGCATCGTTCCGTATTATGCGGATGAAAAGCGGCTGATTCCGCTGATGATGAAGGTGGAGTCCGACATTGTGGTTATGACCGTTCCCGATTTGGAAAAATACCATATCAAGCGCTCCCGCGTGCGCGACGACGTGGAGTATATCTATATCGACCACGGCGGCACGAGCCTGAACCTTACGTATCGCGCCGGTGCGCTGGATCATTTTGATACGATTCTTGCCGTCAACCGCGGGCAGGAGAACGAGGTGCGGCAGATCGAGACGCTGCGCGGCACGAAGAAGAAGAACATTGTAGAATGCGGTTACGGGATGATCGATAACATGATCGCCGCCTACGAAAAGACGGAGAAGACGGAGAACGAGCAGAAAACGATTCTGATCGCCCCGTCTTGGCAGGAGGATAACATACTCGAATCCTGCCTCGACCCGCTGCTCGACGGGCTGCTTTCCTGCGGCTATCGCGTGATTGTGCGCCCGCATCCGCAGTTTGTGCGCCGGTTCCCGATGGAGATGGACGCGATTGAGAAGCGCTGCGTTGCGCGCGCGGACGCCAATCTGGCCGTTGAACGCGACTTTTCCAGCAACGTCACAATCTATACGGCCGATCTTGTTATCACCGATTGGTCGGCGATTGGTTACGAGTTTATATTCGCAACGGACAGACCCGCGCTGTTTATCAACACAAAGATCAAGGCGGTCAACCCGCAATGGCGGGATATCGCGGAGGTGCCGTTTGAGATAGAAGCGCGCAACCGTCTCGGCCGCGCCGTTGACAAGGACGAGCTGCCGGAGGTTGGAAAAATCGTGCAGGCGCTCTTTGACGAGCGGGAAACGTATGCGGAGCGCATCCGCGCGGCCAAGCGGGATTTCCTTTTCAACGTTGGCCACAGCGGCGAGGTGGCGGCGGATTACATTCTGTACCGGCTTAAGAAAAAGGGCCGCGCATAAGAGCGGAACCTACGGAAAAAGATACAAAGAAAGCGCCCGCGCCGGATAAAAGCGCGGGCGCTTGATGCCTGCCGGTTTCCCTGTAACCGGCAAAGCGGTCTGCCGGTTCCCTTGCAACCGGCAAAACTGGGAGGTAATCCAGTCATCTATAGTATAGCGGCAAACGGGCAAAAGGATCGTAAAGAACGGTGACCGGCCTGTAAAAAAGTTATGCAGAAATGTGGCTTTTTGCGACAAATACCAAGTAATCACGGGAATAATCCCCATATTTGCAAAGCGCTTGATAGTTATAAGCAGATTCCCGCAAGATGCACCAAGTTAAAACCGGTGCAATGCGAAAGCCTCGTTCTCACCCGGCGGCGCGCGGCATACATTGCATAAGCGAGGAATCGGGGGAGGGAAGCCTTATGCGCTGTATTATTGTCAAAAAGCAAACGCTGATTGTTATGGTGATTATCCTGCTGGCGGCAATTGCGTTGACCGTGTGGCTGTGTACGCGTCCGCAGGGGGCGGCGTTGCCATCCGCGCCCGCAATGCAGAATCGTGGGATAGAGGAGTACGAACTCAATGTGCTGGCCGGTAAGCAGCGTGCGTTGCCCGTATACAGCGTGGCGCGTACGGACAAGGCAATTGCGCTGACCATCGACGCGGCATGGGAGGACGACAAGACCGCGTTTATACTCGATACGCTGAAAAAGCATGACGTCAAAGCCACGTTCTTTTTGTGCGGTGTTTGGGTAGAAGCGTATCCGGAACATGTAAAGGCCATTGCAGAAGACGGGCATGTGATTGGCAACCACTCGCTTACGCATCCGCATATGAACGAGCTGACCGCTTCCGCCGTGCAAAAGGAGATCGCCGACCTTGACGACCGGATCGAGGCACTGACCGGTAGCCGAACGACGCTGTTTCGCGCGCCGTACGGCGAATATAACGACACGGTGATCAACGCGGTGCGCGAGATCGGGTACGAGCCGATACAGTGGAACCTCGATACCGTAGACGCAGAAGGGATGACAAGCGCGCCACTCTTTTCAACGCGCGCAAAGGTTGCGAGTATCGTTTGAACATGGTGTGCAATGCAAAACGTAAATAAGTAATTCTGATACACAGACGTATGGGAAACCGCTCGCTTCATGCGAAGAGAAGCTTATTATATGTTCATACTCTTGAACGCATCGGCTAACATTCGGACGTCAGTACTGGAGAGTACTTGATAAAAGGATTGCTCGCTGTTTTTCATGTGCTCCTGCATGCAGGAAACGGCGCAATCCAAATCGTGATCGAGCAGGGCGGTGAGAATACTCGCATGCTCGTTGACGGCGAATCCACGGCGCTGGGGCACTGCAATGCAAAGCCATCTGGCGCGCTGCATCTGCAAACGAAGCTGCTCCATAATTTGTCCGATTCGGGGACTCTTTGCAAAGGATACAAGACGCGCGTGAAATGCGTCGTCCGCCTGGTAATGCGCATGGATGGATGGCGTGTCTTTGGTGCTAACAAATGTTTGTTGCAGACGGATCAGCTCTTGCTCCTGCTCGCACGAAAGCCAGCCGGAGGCGGCAATCAGGCGGATACATTCGGCTTCCAGCGCGGCGCGGATATGTAGAATGTCTGCAATGTCGTCAATGCTGATCGGACTTACGATCCATTTGCCATCGCAGGATTGGATCAGACCGTTGCTGACGAGAATTCGGATGGCTTCCCGTACGGGCGCACGACTGATTTCCAACTCTTTGGATATCTGATTGTCATTTATATGCTGTCCAGGCGCAAGATTAAACGCGATAATGTTATCCAATAAGTGCTGATATGCTTTTGCTACTGCGGGGCTGAGCTTCTCATTCATGGATGTACTCCTTGCGCGAATATAATTATTATAACAAATCACGAATGCGTTCGCAAACGGGGTCAAAACTATGTCGACAAAAATCATTGTAAATCGTCAGCACATATGCTATATTGTGAATACAAACCAGAGGAGGATTATGTATGCAACTATTGCGTAAGGCATAATTCGATCTTGGTTTCGTATCCAGTATGGGCGCGCGGATTATGCCGATGGATCGTTAGCCGGCGCATACCTCATTTGTATATGAGATACAGTACATCGGTGTGGTAACCAGTACGCTGCCATTTTTTACTTCTAGGGACAAGGCGATAATGGAGTTATTCAGCTTTGTGGAAGGTAGACCTGTTGCACGGTTTATTAAAGCGGAGCTGCGTAAGCGGAGCATCTCCTATGCGGGTAAGGGTATTCCGCAGGGGGGGTGCGTAGGGACACTGCCGCCGGTTCAGCGCTGCGAATTTCGGCTATGCATGGGCTGTGGGGATCGATTGCATGGTAATGAACGGGCGGAAGAGACCGGACGCGCAATTCTGGCAGACGAGTTTGATCTGGAAGACATGCTTTGCATGGATGACGTTCGTATTTTGGATCTGTTCGGTCCGATAGTTTCCCGGAGGGAAGCAACCAGCAAATGCGTGCTTGCAAATCGTGCGCTGTGCCAAGAAGTGCGGAACCGTGGTTTTATTCGAGCATAGCTACGCGCTTTGTCCGGAAAGAAACACGAAGCGGAGCGTTTCACCGTGCTGTAGGATATTGCGCCCGTCGCTAATATTATGCTTACTGGCATACGGTTTGTAAAGTATCGTGGCGCAACGGCGATACTAACAGATTTGATGGATGGCCCGCTTTCGCGTGCGCTGGATATGGGCGCGGATAATGCGCTGCATGCGCGTGCGCTGGATTACAACGAGAAGGTGCGGGCACTGGCGGGATGCGCGTGGCTTTGACGCTGTGGCGGATGCAGTTTGCGCGGCATGGCCTTCTCCGCAGGAGATAGGCATGCGGCTCTGCAGACTGCATGGCCTAAACGAGAATCCTCCGAGTTGGCGCAAGCTGCAACTACAAAGAAGGGACTGGAGGGTTAATTGGTTTATAGCTCAATCAAAACTGCTTTCCGGAAGGCGTTGCATGCTTTGTAAACGGTGCGTTTCCACCGCAAAATGCTGTGCGCGCAAGGTTTAGTTTGCAAAGTAATGCAATCGATGCATTTATTTCTGGAATAATGAAGCGGGTGGCAGGCTGCACGGAAGGCCGCCGCTGAAGGACATACAAAAGTGGAGCGGGGAAAAGCATGAGAATACAAAAAAAGTCCCATACTGTCTTGGATGATCGATTGCACGGTGCGTATAGTACAACACCCATTTTTGTGTTGCGAGTGCAATAACCTGTGCAATAAGAGTAACGCGGCGTTTGCTAAACCTTTGGGCATAATGCAGGAACTTCTTTAAAAATATGCAATCAAATGCATAGATTGATCAATACAGCATGAAAATTACTTTTTTTAAAAGCCATATTTCGGGAAACAACAGGGTAAAATGGGTAATTTACATGTAGAATGTTAGAAATTCTTACATTTTTGAACGAAATATACTTGCATTGCACATGCAGTTGTGCTAGAATCCTCATGAAAACGATACCATAATTAAACACATAAAACGAATTTTGCATGTTCTTATTGCAGGGTGCAACGGTCTCCATACGATAACGGCCAATGATTTAACGAGGTAAAGAAACAGCAGCGACGGAATGCATACATGGAATTGGAATTGACATGCGGGGGACATGGCTTGCAAAGACCAAGCGTTAGAAAACCGATGAGATCATGCGGTTATGCGGTCGAGAGTGGATTAACGATGACAGTATATACACAAATGGATTTGATAAAGAAGGGAAGGCCTTCAACATATACATTGGAATTTTAAAATAAAAGCAGGCTTGCAGCCGCAAAAACCAAGGAGGACAAATGTTAAACGATAAGAGAATTTCCTTGAAACAAATGTTGGAAACGGAGCAGGTATTCGCTCCGTGCATTTGGGATTGTTTTTCCGCAAAGGCGGCGCTTCTGAGCGGTTTCCGGGCAATCTTGCTGTCCGGTGGCGCGCTTTCCGCATGCATGAGCGGTTTCCCGGATATCGGGCTAATTACAGCGGACGATTTGGTTCGGGAGACAAAGTTTATCTGTGACTATTCGCAACTTCCGTTGATTGTAGATGCGGACGACGGGTATGGCGAATCGCCGTTGACGACATATCGGCTTGTCAAGCGGCTGGCTGAGGCGGGCGCCGCCGCAGTTACGATCGAGGATTCTACTGGATTCAGGGGATTTAATCGCTGGATTGATTTTACTACCAAGAACCTTTCGGACGGCATGGTACAGCATCCTGTCATTGAGAAGTCGCTTTGGCTGTCGAAGGTTAAGGCTGCGCTGAAGGCTTGCGAAGGAACAGACTGCATCGTCATCGCGCGGACGGAAGCAAAGTTTACGCAGGGGCTGGATGCGGCTATCGATCGCGTTTGCGCAGCGCATGCGGTTGGCGCCGATATGACGTTGATAATGGGCATTCTGCGGATAGAAGAAGCAAAGAAGGTCTCTGAAATGGTGCCGGGCTGGAAGATGTGGCCCGACGTACAATCGAAAAACGGCGTGCCGGATGTAGAAATTGATGCGATTGCCGCGCTTGGATTCAATCTTGTTACGACGCACATTTTCGAACGTCCCGCATTGTGCGGGGCATTGGATGCAGGATTGCATACCGTGAAAGACCGCAATACGGTTTATGCGGATAACTTCCGCGGACCTGAATACGAGGGAACAGTGAATCTGCCCTGTTATGATAAAAACGATCCGTGGCTTGCAATGGAAGCCGAATTTTTAAACGTATAAAGGAGATTACTCGCACCATGATCAAAAAGAAAACTCTTAGAGAACTACTGGAAAAGAAGCAGGTTTTTGCTCCTTGCATATGGGATGGTTTCTCGGCAAAAGCGGTGGAAATGGTTGGCTATGAGGCCATGCTGCTTTCCGGTGGCGCGCTATCGATGAGCATGAACGGATTGCCAGATCTAGGCATTACATCCCGTGACGAGCAGGTTTTTGCAACAAGCCGTATTACCAATGCGTTTCCGCAGATGCCTTTGATTGTCGACGCAGAGGACGGTTTTGGCGACGGACCGCTGAATGTATACCATACATGTGAGCGTTTGGCGGAAGCGGGCGCAATGGCCGTGACCATTGAGGATGCGTGGAAAGGAAAAGGACGGATGCAAAGCGTCTATCAAAACCTGTTTTCAGAGGGGAGCATCGGTTCCTGCCGGATAAAAAACCGAATGGTGTTTGCGCCTGCGGAAACACTGTATGCATCAGCTTGCGGGGAAGTTACGCCGCAATTGATAGCGTTTTATCAACGGCGTGCACAAGGCGGCGTCGGTCTGATTACGCTGCATTCCGTACAGGGCAATACCGCAGTAGATCCGGTAGACCCATATGCGGGTTCCTTGCGATTGGATAACGACGCGTATATCCCAGGTATGAGCGACCTGACGGAGGCCGTGCATTTTGAAGGTGCAAAGATTACGGCGCTCGTTTCCATCGGAGGGGGTATGAAGGCGGCAGGAGAGCCTTATCTGACAAATCAGGCGAAGGACTGCCGACGCGTTGCTCCGAGCGAAATACCGGGGCGTCCAGACGTACGTGCTTTGACGCTGGAAGAGATCTACGCGTTGATCGACGCATACGGACGGTGCGCAGGCAGAGCGCGGCAGGCGGGATTTGATGCGTTTTCAATTCATGCGATGGGCGGATATCTGCTGGCGGAGTTTCTTTCACCATACTATAACAAGCGAAACGATGCGTTTGGCGGATCGGCTCAGAACCGCTGGAACCTGCTGTTTTCACTAATTGCTTCCTGCCAAAAATACGCCGGAAAGGACTTCCCTTTGATATTGCGAATGGCGGTGGACGAAATGTCGGCCGAAGGACGGAATATCGATGAAACACTGCGCTTTCTACCGCTTTTGGAGGAGGCTGGAATTTGCGCGTGGGACATTACGGCAGGTACGTTTGATCCAATGTGCCGTACGATCCCATCGATTTATGTACCGCGCGGCGTAAACGTTGCCTTCGTTCAAAAAATTAAGGCTGCGTCAAGTGTACGTGTAATTTGCTCTGGGAAAATGCAGGACGCTGCATATGCGGAAAGCCTTCTTTCGCAGGGTGTTTGCGATTTTGTATCTATAGCGCGTGGCTTGATTGCGGATCCGGATCTGCCCATAAAAACGCTGCAGGAACAAGAGCAGCAGGTTCGCAAATGTATATCGTGCAACTATTGCATCGGGCATCGGATTATGAAAAAGCTTCCCATTCGCTGCGCAATTAATCCCTGTGCGGGACGCGAATGGCTCCTTCCCAAAATGGACGGAAATGCTCTTAAGGGACGTTGCGCTGCGGTAATCGGCGCGGGCCCCGCCGGGTTGGAAGCCGCTACTGTGCTGGCGGATCGCGGCTGCGAGGTTGATATATATGAAGCCGCCGACCGGCTATGCGGCGGACAGCTACATATTGCTTCGATTCCACCGTTTAAGGATTTGCTTAACAACATACCGGCCTACTATGCAAGCTGTTTACAGCAGCGACCCAATATCCATGTGCATCTATGCACGCCGGTTGATGAAGACAGTATAGACGCCTTGCAAGCGGATTTGTTCGTTGTTGCGACGGGCGGAAAGCCGATTGTTCCAAGTGGTATTCCGGGTGTGCACGAGGCAAACGTACACACCGCACAGGACGCACTGCTGGGGCGCTGCAACGTAGGAGAACGTGTTTTGATCGTCGGCGGTGGGCAAATTGGAGCGGAAACGGCTTTACATTTGGCGTCCATGGGAAAGACCGTAACGATTATTGAGCTGCTGGATGAGATTGCGAAGCAGGAAGAATTGTTTACAAGAAGCGGATTACTTCAACTGCTTGAAAATGCACGCGTGACGCTTTTGCCTCGGCATAAGATTATCTCGTTGGAGAATCATGTTGCGAAATTGTTGAACATGCAATCCGGCGAGCAGAAAACGATGCAGTTTGATACCGCATTACTGGCGCTGGGTACACGGTCGGACAATTCCCTGTATGCAAAACTGCGCGCGGCGGGTAAAAGCGCTGTTGTCGTTGGAGATTCGGCGCATAGTGGCAACATTGCAGCGGCGATTGCGTCGGCACATATGGCCGCCATTGCGGTTCGGTTGGACAGATAGGAGAACAGTAACCTGAAAATGAAGCAAAGAAAAGGGATTTACGATTGGCAAACCCTTTCAGACAGCAAGTTGCTGCTTACTCTGTCCTGGCCTGTATTTTTGTCCATGCTCGCGCAAGGGCTATACAATTTCGTGGACAGCATATATTTGTCACAGCTAGGCGAAGAGGTGTTGTCTGCCGTATCGTTAGCGTATATCGTGCAGGACGTAACGGCCACCGTTATGATCGGCATTGCAACCGGTATGAACGCGATCATATCGCGCGCAATAGGGGCAGGCGATATCGATCGGGCAAAGAGCGCAACTGTGAGCGGGTGCGTCTTACAGCTTGGGTTTGCAGCGCTCGTTAGCATTACCGCCGCTTGGACGGTGCCGGCATATTTTCAGGGAAGCAGCACGAATGAAACGGTCGTCCGTTTGGGCATCCAGTATCTTCAGCCTTGCATGTTTGCCGCAAGTGCCGTTGCCATGCAGATTACGCTGGAGCGATTGCTGCAATCGACAGGGCTTTCATTCCATATGATGATCTGCCAGGGTTGCGGACTACTGGTAAATGTGATCCTTGATCCGATCATGATATTCGGGCTTTGTGGATTCCCTGTGTTTGGTATCAGCGGCGCAGCATACGCAACAATTGCGGGGCAGCTGACTGCCGCCTTGACTGCGGTCGTTTTAAATATTCGATTCAACGGCATTCTGATTGACCGGATTTTTACGAAGAAGCGGTTGCAGTGGCGGATTGCCGGACGCATTTGCTACGAAGGGCTGCCGGTTGCTGCGCTGTTTCTCGCTTCTAATGCGTGCAACTATGTGGCAAATCGCATTCTGATTCACTTTTCAAGCACTGCAAATGCAGCGTTTGGGCTATATGTAAAGGTCGAAACCATTGCGTTAACTGCTAACAAAGCGTTTCAGTCCGGCTTACTAACGGCGCTTTCGTTTTTCTACGGGCAACGCAATTATCCGCGCATACGCAGCATGCTGAAAACAGGGTTTATTTTCATTGTGAGCTGGTGTACAGCCTGTGCCATTCTGTTTATTGTTATGCCGAAGCAGATATTAGCGCCTTTTCATCCTACGGCGGAAATGCTTAGAATCGGGATTCCTGCCATGCGAACGATAGGCTCTACCTTTCTGCTATGTGGATATGTGAGCACGATGGGCGCATTCTATCAATCCGTTGGCAGGAGCGTGGTGTTTCTTGCTATTACGCTATCGCGCCAGATTCTTGTGCGGATTCCTGCAATGCTGCTATTAACTAAGCTTGGGGAAGCTGCTTATATTTGGTGGGCGTGGCCGATTTCGGAGGTATTGTCCGATCTGCTAACGGTACTAATTTTTATACGGCTGTTTCGGCAACTCAGGAATGAGATGCTTATGCAGGATTCACTTTTACCAAATACGAGTTGTGTACCGTAAACGGCTGCATGAACGGTTAAAGGGTGCCATGCGATGAAATACAGGATTGCAAAGGATACAGTCCAAAGCAAAGGAGCATAACGAATGTTAAACGGAAATATCAAAGAAAAGGCACAAGTAGATCTGAACGAACCGAAATTTCTAACAGCGTTTGCATTTTTACAACGCGGCGATTTAGGGGAACTGCCAATTGGGTGGATTGAACTGGATAACGGCGTGCGCGCGAGCGTACAGAGCTATCTGACAATGCCTGACGAGGCGCTAGATTTTGAAACGCATGATAGATACTATGACTTGCAATATCTAATCGATGGAGAGGAGCGCATTGGAGTAGCGCAGCGCAGGGATCTTGTTGAAAAGAGCGAGTACTCTTCTGCGGACGATATTACATTTTACAAAACGCCAGAGATTGCAGGCGCTGTGGTCTTGCAGGCGGGTGATTATGCAATATTTACGCCAAAAGACGCGCATAAGCCACACTGTATTGCTAGGAAAACGCAATCGGTAAAGAAAATTGTTGTCAAAATTCCTGTTTAAGTTTAAACTAAAAATAACATTATTTAGAAGGGAATTGGAGCATTTCTTAATAGTTGATTCAACATCTTAACAGGACGGTAAGCTATGAACCAGTACACAATTTATGATATTGCAAAGATGGCGGGCGTTTCACCAAGTACGGTGTCTCGTGTAATTACCAATAACCCGCATGTTAAAAAAGCAACCAGATCAAAGGTCATGAAATTGATTCGGGATTGCCACTATGTACCGAACGAAACCGCACGGGGACTGGTTACGCAGAATTCAAAACTGATTGGCATTTTGATAGCGGATATTCGACAAACGCATCATACAAACGGCGTTTATTATATTGAGCGTGAACTTGCAAAGCACGGTTACTGCTGCCTAATCCTGAACACAGGCACCGATCCGGAAGAACACGAGAAGTACATACCCATGCTGCGGCAGCGCAAGGTCGAATCTGTTGTCCTCATGGGCTCGATTTACCAAAATAATGCTGTTAAAACGGCGATTGAGAACTATTTGCCTGACACGCCTATCGTTATTTTTAACGGATATTTGGATTTGCCGAATGTGTACGGGCTTATGGCGGATGAAGAAAACGGTGTGAAAAGCTGTGTGGAACTACTGTGCGGAAAAGGTCGCAGGAATCTGGCCTTTGTGGTCGACCGGTATACGCCCAGTAACCTTGCAAAACAGAATGGCTTTGAAAGCGGCGTAAAACAGCTTCTTGACGAGCAGACCCCGCTCATTGTAAAGACCAATGGCGAATGGCAGGATACCTATGACGTTACCGTGCGATTAATGCATGACCATCCGAACACAGATGGGATTATTTTTGCAGACGATCTGATGGCAACCGTTGGATTGCGCGCGTTAACCGACATGAAGATTGCGATTCCCGGACAGGTATCGGTAATTGGCATCAACAATTCGATGCATGCGGCCAATTCCATACCGCCGTTGACGTCTTTGGATAATATGCTATATGATTTGAGTTTACAGGCGGCAAGAAATTTGGAAACGCTTTTTGCCGGCGACCGCGTGAACAAGAAACTGATGATCTGCTCCGAGATTGTGGAGCGGCAAACTACGTAAATTACACAGTGTGAATCCGAGTTTGCGCGGCGATGTCGGCCGTGCGAACAGGTAATTCATAACAACGGGAGAAACCTGAAGAACAACCGCGCAAAGGCGATACGGAATACCGTATTGGCGCAAAATGTGCCCGGTGTGGAAGCGCTCGGCAGCCATTCGGCGGGGGGATAAGCGCTTTTCGTAAGATTGTTTGAACAGGAACGTTAGCTGCCAACATACATTGCCGAAAGAATGAATCGGTAATGAATATAACGATGTGTGTAGCGCCGGTTCATGACGGCGCTTTTGCGTACTCGAATGATATTGGGTCATCCGAGAGAGGAACCGTATCGAATGTTCAGTATACTTTCAGTTTGCATTGATCAGTACGCCAAAAAGCGTTGATAATACTGGTATTTGCTCGCCTCTAAAACCGTATGCCTGTAGCCAATTCCGCGTGCACGCAGCAGATAGGAACCTGCAACGCATCAGAATTGGAGACGCCAATCTGGCGCCAAACGACAAAAGGGGAAAGCCCTGTCGGAAGCGACTGTGACACACATTGCGAACACATAAGATATATGCTTCATCGACGGACACAACATCATATCCTGCTTATTGCATACATACGTTGCAGCAGGGGGTGATGCTATGAAGATCGAGAATACGTTTCCTTATCATACAACCGAAGAAGAATGGAATGAGCTTGCAGTGCTTGCCTCAAAAATTCTATCCTCGCTGTCCGTATCCTTGCAGCAGCAAAACACCTATCGAACGATGACTGTGTGACAATAAAATTGCGCTATTGAAGGAGGAGCGTAATGGAAGCAATTTATGCACGGCAATCGCTGGACAAGAAGGACAGCCTTTCCATTGAAACACAGATTGAACTGTGCAAGCATGAAGCCGCGAGCACGGATGTGAAAGTGTATATTGACAAAGGATTCAGCGGGAAGAATACGAACCGGCCGCAGTTCATCAAAATGATGGATGATGTGGAAAAGGGCCTGGTATCAAAAGTGATCGTGTACAAATTGGATCGGCTAAGCCGGTCGCTGCTAGACTTTGCCGGTATGATAGACAAGTTCAAACGGACGGGCGTAGAATTTCTGTCCACACGGGAGAAGTTTGATACATCCACGCCGATCGGAAACGCGATGCTCTCCATCATTATGGTGTTTGCGCAGCTGGAACGCGAGACGATACAAATCCGTGTCCGCGACAGCTTTAATGCAAGAAGCGAGCGCGGCGCATATGACGCGATTGCACCGTTTGGCTATGAGAAGGCCAAGGCGCTTGTAGCGGGCAAGTCTGTCAGCAC
The DNA here is from genome assembly GCA_964411535.1 of uncultured Oscillospiraceae bacterium. Lineage (GTDB taxonomy): Bacteria > Bacillota > Clostridia > Christensenellales > CAG-138 > CAYPLG01. The sequence goes on along the minus strand of CAYPLG010000009.1, from coordinate 8,413 downwards.
GCTTGCGCTGGAGCCGGAGGCGGCGGAATTGGTTCTAAAGTTGTTCAAATCCTATGCTTTTACGGAACAATCGCTCGGCGCGTTGGCAAAATCCATGAATCGTTCGCACATCGGCTCACCGGGCGGAGCAGATTGGGACTCCGGCAAGCTCAGTCGTATTATGGCGAATCCGCTCTATGTAAAAGCGGATGCCGACGTATTTCGCTATTACGAGGCAACGGGCGCAAAGCTGACGAACCCCATCGACGATTATATCGGAGAAAATGGCTGCGTGACTTATGGCGCGTGGGATCGGAAACGGCGGAAGTTCTCCCAATGGGACAACCTTTCGATCTCGATTGGCCTCCATCCGGGACTGGTCGATTCCTACACGTTTCTACGCTGTCAGCATAAGCTCATGCAAAATGTGCAGATCGGGAACGAGGGGAAAGGCAAACATACCTGGATGACCGGGCTCATGAAGTGTGGCTACTGCGGCCATGCGATGCGCGTAGTGGCGGCTGGACGGTGCATCCCACGCGTTACCTGCTCCGGCAAGACCAACTACGGAATCTGCGATAAGTATGAGAAGCGGTGGCTCGTTTCGGAACTGGAGCAATCGGTTGCATCACAACTGCTGCACATGGTGCGGCAGAAGCAGACGCTATCGGCGCAGGTGGAAATGGACGAGGATCGGGAGGATAAGCGTCTGAAGCTCGAAATCGCAAAGGTTGACCAGAAAATCAACAACCTCATTACAGCCCTGTCGGAGGGTACAGGCGCAACGATGAAATATCTAAACGAAAAAATTGCGGCGCTGGAAGAAGAAAAAAAGCAGCTTGCCATGCAGCGGCAGGCAAATCAATCAGGGAAAGCGACTGAAAACGAACTGCGTCAGTTCGGGGACATTCTCATACTGTGGGACGACATGGACATGGAACAGAAGCGGCAGGTTGCCAAGCTTCTCATTGAACAAATCTCAGTTTATAACGATAGGATTCAAATCCGCTGGAGGTACAATTTCCTGGAGCAGCAAGCGTCCGCGTAAGGAAAGCTGCCCAGCAAGCGAATCCAAGACGGAAGCGTAACCGAACAGCCATGTCATCCCTTCCGTGTCTACGGTCGATACCATCGACTGGAAGAAGGAACGCAGCGCGGATACGATACTAAACGGCGTGTTGCCGAAGCTTGCGGGCGGCAGCATCATACTTTGCCATAACAACGGATACCAAATTGAAAATTACCTGCCTACGCTGATAGAACGCGCACAGGAGCAAGGGTTTACGTTTGTAACAATACCGGAACTGCTCTTGTCGGGAGAAACGACTATCGACAATAACGGCGTGCAGCAGGCGGCGTAACGGGCGCGCGCTATTCAGTCCCAATACGCGCCCTGCATCAGCTCCGCCCCGGCTGCGCTGGAGAGCTCGAAGTCCGACCGGCTGTCGACGCCGGCGCATACGACGGCTTTGCCAAGGTCATGCAGGATTTGCAGCGTGCCGGAGAGCAGTGCGAGCTGCCGTCCGCCGAGCTTTGCGTCATGGAGGAGCGAACGATCGATCTTTACGGTGGTAACGGGCAGCGTTGTCAGTTGCGATAGGTCCGTATAGCCCGCAGCGAACGCATCCAGCCGGAAGCCGAAGCCGAATGCGGCCAGATGGCGAATGTTTCCGTGGAGAACAGGCAGCGCCGACGCCACATTCGCTTCCTGCATAAAGAAGGTTACCGCGCTTGGCGAAAAACCCGCGCCGGTAATGATGTCGAAAAGACGGCTCGCCGCGTCGTCCTGCATGCAGGCGGCGGAGGAAAGCTGTACGCAAACAGGGAACGCTGCCGTGTATCGGGTGCATTGCGGTTTCAAGAGCGAAAACAGCTTTTCGTAATACCGCCAGACATAGCCGCCCTGCGCGATAGCCTGCAAAAGCTCTGCGTGCGGTACATCCTGCAATTCCGCATGCGCAATATAAAGCGAGACGTCCTCCGCTGCAACACTTCCGTCCGGACGGCGGATCGGCGTGTACGTAAGGGACGGCGCGCCCTCTTCAAAAATCGCGTCGATTGCGGATTCCAGCCGGAGCAATGCTGCAAAGCGCTGCCGGCAGCTTTCGTCTGCATAGAGCACATCATCCGTTGGGGAGAGGCGTATTTGCCGGAGCAAAAAGTCCGCCGTAACAAGGGTATCCGTTACGCCGTAAGCGGGATCATACGGAACGGCGGATAGTTTTACGTCAATGGGAATCTGTACTTTGCCGACCGATATGGTTTCCGGTATCCGCCGTGCCATATCGGCAACTTCGGTTTTGGAAAGAATTGCGTTTACAATGATGGAAAATTCCCAGGTGTCCATATAGATGACAGTCCCGTTAGGAAAGGCGGACTGCAAATGCGTGGTGAGCTCCCGAAGCAGCGCGTCGCCAAGCTGGCTTCCGTACAGGCGGATGACCTCGTCAAAGGAGTGCAGAGAAAACTGCACGAGCGTGTACGGGCGATGCCGCCCATGAAAATCTGTCAGCAGCGAGGGCAGCAGCATGCGGCTGAACGCGCCGGTGTATGGGTTTATACGATCGACGGGCGATTGCAGGACATAGAACATGGAGGTCAGCGCGAGGGCGGTTGCGCTTGCCGTCAGCAGGTAGCGCGGGAAGGCAAGCTGCAGCGCAATGGAAAGGAACAGCAGCGCAACGAAGAAGAGGATTACCCTCCGTTTGGCGCGCTGGATAACCCGGTAATTCCGAAGAAGCAGCGTTACGCTGGCGATGATGTATATGGCGGTATTGATATATAGCATCATGTGCGTCGCGCCGGGCTGATAGATATGCATGCTGTCGATATAGCATATGCCAAACGTTCCGAAGGGTGACAGTACAAGCAGCAGCATTGTAAAAAGATACGGCGAAAGGACAAGCGCGTGCTGCTTGCGCGTGGCGCGATAGTGCAGCCCGGTCAATACGCTGACGTAGATGAAAAACAACGGCAGGCAGGCCTGCATCGCCGCGATGAACAGCATATTGGCTGCGTACAGCACCCATATGGGAAAAGATGCGGCTGCATACTCCATCGCGGCGGCGGCGCAGTCAAACACCACGGCGATCATGCCGCAGATAAGCATGACAAGATAGATTTGATCCGGCAGGTCGCGGACGCGCCGCTGCTGAATGTAGAAGAAAATTGTGAGGCTGAAAAACAGTATGGAGCCGATGTCGAACGTATAGATATAGCCCATCTAACCCTCCCTCGCTTTCCGCACATAGGCGACAAGCTCCGCAGGTGGCAGGGGACGGGAGAAAAGGTATCCTTGCAGCATGGCAACGCCAAGCCCCTTTAAAAGCGCTGCCTGCGACCTCGTTTCCACGCCTTCGCACAGGCTTGTAAGCTGCAGCGCGCGGATTACGTTTACGGTGCCGGTGAGCAACATCATCTTTTCGGCGTTTTCCTGCGCTTCCCAGAGCAGGGATTTATCGATTTTGATGCAATGATACGGCAGCGTCGCCATATTCCGGAAACTTGCATACCCCTTCCCGAAATCGTCCAAGAGGAAGGAGAAGCCCGGCGGCGGCCGTTTCTGTGATTTCAAAAGCGAGTAGCGACGGCGGTACGCCGTATCTGGCTGTAATGGATAGGATCTCATCCGCAATATCCGTGCGTGCGCACTGCACGGCGGAGAGGTTGACGCCGATGTGATCCAGTTCCCACGTATCGGCATGGTATGTGCGGATGAACTTGCAGGTTTTTTCGAGCACGCGCCGTCCAAGCCTATTGATGCCACCGTTTTGCTCTGCAAGCTCAATGAGCTCCTGCGTCGGCAGCATGCCAAGCTCCGGGTCGCGAATTCGCACCAATGCTTCCAGCGCGACGAGTCGGCCTTCACAGTCGTGAATCGGCTGATAGTGGACTTCTACGCGATCCTCTTCGAGCGCGCGCGCGGTTGCGCGCTCCATAGCGGCTGTGCGCATGCACTGCTCCTTAAACGCCGGGCCGGCGAGCACAATGGGCGCAAGCTTATCTGCGCGGTGCCGCGTCATGACGGATTCATAGAGGGAGAGCATTTCGCGAGCATTGGCGCAGTCTTCGCTGTTGATGCCGATTACGGAGGCGGCCAGATGCACGTCCATGGCGTTGACGGCGAAGTCCCGTGGAATTGCGGCTCCGATGCGGGTAAGCGCGGGAAGGTCCGTATAGTCATCGGAAACGAGGATAACGGCGAATGCGTCACCCTCGCAGCGGATCACGTTGCATTTCGGAAACGCTTTTCTTAGATAACCTGCGAATGCGGCGAGCGCGGCGTCGCCGTTATGTACGCCAATGGAATGGTTGACAAGGTGGAACGAGTGCAGCGCAAACAGCAGCAGCGTGCAACGCTGACGTTGCTCATACAAATCTTGCAGCAGTCCGGGGAGCACGGTACGGTTGAACACATCCGTCAGCGCGTCAATGTGTGCGCTCGGCGCTTCCAGTATATGGTAAATGAGAGTCAGCGCGATGGCGTTGGCGGTGGTGTTGACCAGCAGGTACGGATAGTTGAACTGGATGATCATGGCGAGGAAGGCGAGCGCAAGGAAGGACAGCAGCACATAGAACTTCTGCCGCATAAGTCGGCGGCGGCAGGCAAACGCCACTGCAACGCTGCCAAGCAGATACAGCGCCATGGTGATATACAGGCTGATATATATTGCGCCGTGCCGGTAGACGTTCCGGCTGTCGATATAGAATATGCCTCTCGTTTGCAGGATTGACGCAACGGAAAGCAGCGCTGCGATGACGCAAAACGGGATAAACATGCTTATGCGCATCCATTTTTTCATTTTGGGATAGACGCCGCACAGCACGACGGTATAGGCAAAGAATAGCAGTCCGGACACCTGTACGGAAAGTAGCAGCAGCGCGTTGAGCGCATATACGGCAAAGGTGGGGAGCAGATATCCGTATGGGTCGACGATGGCGGAAACGATGTCCAGCACGAGAGACGCAAGGCAGCAAATCAGCAATGCGCCAAAGAGGGAATTGCGCAAGCTCGGAACCTTTGCTTGCCGAAAATAAAAATAGGCGGTGACGGAAAGGTAAGCAAAGGATATAATGCAAAAATCAATGGTATATACCATGAATATATTATAGCAGACGGTACCGCGGTAAACCAGATATTTTGCAATTATTACATCGTCATTTTCTCCCCTTATAACGCCACCGCTGGGATGGGGATGGCGCCAATGGATTGCGGGCGGCGATTGACAGACGGGCGGAGAGTTGGTACCCTTTCTATATGCATACAAATTCGTTTTTTACAACGGAGGATGGCGCGATGCATACCGTGCTGCCTTCCGGACGCAGCCTATATATTATAAAAGCGAACGCTGACCGGCGCGCATATGCTGCGGACGCGGGGAGCGTGCTTGTGCTTGACGACCGCGACACGGGGAACCCGTCATTTCAAATACTGTGTTCCCATGCGGTACATAGCCTTGTGGAAAAGCGGGAGATTCTTGACGCTATTATCGCGTTTGATCAAATGCAGCCTTCCGAGAAGCCGTGGCGGCGCTCCATGGATTCGCTTTTGAAGGAATGGAACCTGCATAACCTTGCCTACCGCCTGCATGTATATCGAAGGAGCTCCGCCGACGTCGACCTCGACAACCGCGACGAGGGCAAGGGGTACTTTCATTTCTTTGTCACGTCTGCGGAGCGGGTTTTCGAGCGGATTTGGAAGCGTGTGCAATCGACGCTGGCAAAAAAATGACCCCGGAAAAATCCGGGGCCGTTTCTTTGATATGGCGTTACAGGCCGAGTGCTTCGTGCACGTCCCGCATGCCGGCGAGCGTGCCGTCGACAACCTCGTCAAGCGTCATGCCGAGCAGATCGCAGCCGTTTAGGATGACGTCGCGGTTTACGCCCGCGGCAAAGCCCTTGTCCTTAAATTTCTTTTTAACGCTTTTGACCTCCATGTCCATCACGCTCTTGGAGGGGCGCATATAGGCGTTGGCAGTGATGAGCCCGGTCAGCTCGTCGATGGTATAGAGCACAAGCTCCATCTTCTTCTCCGGCCGCACATCGGAGCAAAGGCCCCAGCCGTGGCTTTCCACCGCATGGATGAAATCCGCGTCGTATCCGCCTTCGGCAAGGAGTTTCGGCGCAACGGCCAGATGCTCCTCCGGCCACTTTTCATAGTCGATATCATGTAGCAGGCCTACCTGTCCCCAGTATTCCGGGTCCTCGCCGAGCAGTGTGGCAAAGTGCCGCATGACGCCCTCCACGGCGTACGCATGCTTCAGCAGCGAGTCGCTTCCGTTATACTGTTTCCAAAGTGCCAATGCTTCTTCCCTTGTTTTCATATTCGTCCACCTCACCGTAAACATATTGCTTGTTCCATATCATACAACCAATTGCAAAATTTGCGCAACTAATTTTGTTAAATATCGTTGACAGGGCGTTTTATGCATGATATCATACACAATTGCATTATGATGCGCTATCTGTGGTAATATGCCCAAAAATGTGTCCTGCTAATCCGGGTTTCGCATGAGGCAGGGAACAAATGGGAATGCTGCACAGTAAGCCGGCATAAGGCGCGAAACGTATTGTGAACGGGAAATAAGCGATAGATGCGGGGGACTGACAGACTCTGCGTCGGCAAGGGGTGTACGCGATGATGCATGACGTCAAAATAGGCAAACACACGAGGAAAAGCTTTAGCAGGATCCGCGAAGTTTTGGACATGCCGGATCTTATCGAGATCCAGAAAAACTCCTATTATCGTTTCCTAAAGGAGGATTTGCGCAGCGTTCTCGACGATATTTCGCCGATCACGGACTATTCCGGGAAGCTTGTGCTGGAGTTTGTGGACTACAAGATCGACCTTGACAAGCCCAAGTATTCCATGGAGGAGAGCAAGGAGCGCGACGTAAACTACGCTGCGCCGCTTCGCGCATCCGTTCGCCTGATTAATAAGGAAACGGGCGAGGTCAAGCAGCAGGACGTCTTTATGGGAGACTTCCCACTCATGACGCCGCAGGGTACGTTTATTATCAACGGCGCGGAGCGCGTAATTGTTTCGCAGCTTGTGCGTTCTCCGGGCGTGTATTTCGACGATGCGTTCGACAAGGTCGGCAAACAGCTTTTTTCCGCGCAGGTCATCCCGAACCGCGGCGCATGGCTTGAATACGAAACCGACAGCAACGGCGTGCTCTACGTCAAGATCGACCGGCAGCGCAAGGTGCATATCACCTCGCTCATCCGCGCGCTTGGCTACGGCAGCAACAGCGAGATTATCGATCTGCTTGGCGAGGACGAGCGCCTGAGCGCCACCTTGCAGAAGGACCCGACCCGCTCCGTTGCGGAGGGTCTTATCGAAATCTACAAGCGGCAG
>CAYPLG010000009.1:0-1067 GCA_964411535.1 uncultured Oscillospiraceae bacterium | reverse complement strand
ATGAATTCGCTGTTTTTCGACAAGCGCTATGACTTGGCGCGCGTCGGCCGCTATAAATTCAACAAAAAGCTCTCCCTGCGTAACCGGATTCGCAATCAGGTTGCGGCGGAGAATATTATCCATCCTGTTACCGGCGAGCTGCTTTGCGAGGCCGGACAGGTGATCAACCGCCAGCTTTCCGGCGATATTCAGAACGCGGGCGTCAACAGCGTGTTCGTTACCGTTGGCGACAACACCGTCAAAATTGTCGGCAACAACTTTGTTAAGGCCGATTCGTTCCTGCCCTTTGCGCCCTCCGAGGCAGGCATCAATGAGGACGTCCATCTGCCGACCCTGCAAGCGATTTTGGAGGAGGGGAAGGAACTCGATGCGGAGGGGCTCAAGCGCCTGCTTCGCGCGCGTTATTACGACCTGATTCCGCGCCATATCATTCCGGACGATATGATTGCGTCGGTGAGCTATCTCATCGGCCTGCCGTATGATATTGGCCGCACGGACGATATAGACCACCTTGGCAACCGCCGCATCCGCAGCGTCGGCGAGCTGCTGCAAAACCAGATTCGCGTCGGCCTGACCCGGCTGGAGCGCGTCGTGCGCGAGCGCATGGGCTTGCAGGACATGGACGTGGCAATGCCGTCGAACCTGATCAACATTCGACCGGTAACCGCCGCGATCAAGGAGTTTTTCGGCTCCTCGCCGCTTTCCCAGTTTATGGATCAGACAAACCCGCTTGCCGAGCTTACGCATAAGCGCCGTCTTTCCGCGTTGGGACCCGGCGGCTTGAACCGCGACCGCGCAACGTTCGACGTTCGCGACGTTCACTTTTCGCATTACGGCCGTATGTGCCCGATAGAGACGCCGGAAGGCCCGAACATCGGTTTGATCAACTCGCTTTCCACCTATGCGCGCATTAACGAGTACGGCTTCATCGAGGCGCCGTACCGCCGCGTGGATGCGAAGGACCATATTATTACGGACGAGATCGAGTACCTGACCGCGGACGAGGAGGATAACTTCATCGTTGCGCAGGCCAACGAGCCGATCGATGAAAATGCGCACTGGTTCAA